>CAZIED010000262.1:0-3228 GCA_964538525.1 uncultured Pirellulales bacterium
TTATAAAATTAGTGTAGAAATTAAAAGCTGCTTTATTTCCTATATACCGTACACGACAACAGCTTATAACCAACGAATAAACCCAAATTTTGAAGTGAAACAAAATCTCCAAATGCGTCAGATTGACCTTTTAATTTTTATTCTATCCGATTCATTTTTGACCGGTTCGAGGCTGCTTAAGTCTATATTTTCGCGTTTTTTTGCTCAAACAAAAATTGCTTATATTTAATTTTGCAGTCAAAATTATGCTTTTCAATTTTTTTATTCTTGACAATCTCAAAAAGTTATAGTCAAATTAGGCCAAAAAGGCAATTTGGAGAGGCCTTTTGTCAAAAGGACTTGGCTAAAAGGAAGGGAACAAAATGAAGGATTTATTTACGACCGGCGAAGCCGCTGAAATCTGCAGAGTCAGTCAACAAACAATCATCCGCTGTTTTGACTCCAGCCGGCTGGAAGGATTCCGAGTACCAGGCTCAAAATTCAGGAGAATCCCCCGCCAGAGCCTTATCAAATTTATGAGGGACAATCACATCCCCATAGATCATCTCGAATCCGGCAAAAAGAAGGTGCTTATTGTCGATGATGATGCCGAAATTGTAGAGCTTATTGCTGATATCCTGACTCGAGACGGCAAATTTGATGTCAAAACCGCATCGAGCGGTTACGAAGCGGGAATATCAACCCAGCAATTCCGACCCGATCTAATACTTCTGGATTATATGCTTCCCGATGTCAACGGCAATGTCGTTTGTCAAACAATAAGAAAAAATCCGGAGTTCGAAAACACCAAGATTGTAATAGTAAGTGGGGTTGTAAAACAGGACGAAATCGACCAATTGATGAAATCAGGTGCCGAAGGTTTCATAAAGAAACCATTCAGCATAGATGAGCTTATCGACAAAGTAACCGCCGTTTTAAGCTTGAAATAAAAGATGGCACAACGGAGCGAGGCACTTCTACCTTCAATAGCCAACAGACGGCGGATACATCCCTTCATATAACCGAATGATTTGTGCTGAGCCATCACTAAAAATCAGGGACCTCTAAAATGCCTGCAAAAAATGCTGATACAACGGCTGCTTTGCAAGCAGAGCTTGCAATTGGCCAGCTTGATTCACTTTCGACCCTGCCTTGCGTCGCGGTGCAATTTTACCCGAAGCTCACACAAAATCATTTTTCACCTGCACAATTAGCCGATATTATTGAATCAGACCCCGCCCTTACCGCCAAGATTCTTTCGCTGAGCTTCAAACATAATATCATCTCACCTGATGAAAAAGTTTCACTTCGCCATATCCTTGACAAGATTCCCGTAGATGAGGTTCACAACGCTGTTTTATCCATTAAAGTTCTGCCTGTCTTTGATCCTGATGACACAGAGGGGCAAAGAATCCAAACGAGGAAAGGGCTCTTACTCCACAGCCTCGCTGTGGCCTGTTGTGCAAAAGAGATTGCTGAAATGACCTTGCCACAAGTGGATCCACACACAGCCTACATCGCAGGTCTGCTGCACGACATAGGAAAATTCGCGATTGAAGAGACAATGCCGAAAAGCTTCGCTCGCGTTATTGAACAGGCACGTTCGGCAAAAAGCTGCTCCTGCGACATCGAGAAACAATACCTCGGTGCCGACCACACAATCTTCGGAAAACATCTATCTGAAAAATGGCACCTTCCGAGTCAGATTGTCTTTGCTATATGGCTGCATCATAGCGATACCGCAGCCATTTCATGGCATATACCGCAAGTCCGGATAGCCCAGCTCATCCACTCTGCTAATTCTATAGCCCGGCAAGCCGGTATAGGCCAATCCGGCAGTTTCGACTCTCCTGAACCCATAGATAAAGTGGCGCAATCGCTTGGAATCGATCCGGAACAACTGAAGCAAATCCAGCAAAATCTGCCCGAAACAGTCGCAGAAAAATCCAAGATTTTAGGTCTGGACGTATCAAATGCTGCAGCACGCTACTGTGAGATGGCACAGACAGCCGCTATCCAATTTGCCTGCAGACAAATGGATTTGTCTTTAAAAAACCGTCAGCTTCAGACAGTTTCCAGCCACTTCGATTTTATAATGGATTTTTTACTCAGTATTAATTCAAATGCTACAGCCATCAATATTGCAGAAAACTTCGCCACCCGCTGGCAAAGATTCTATCAAACCGGCACGGTCTGTCTATATTTAGCTCCTCCGGACGTCCAACAGTTTCTTGAAGCTATTATCGTCCAAAGCCTCGGACAAAACAAAAGAATCCTTTTGGAGACGCCTGAGGATTCAAAGCCGATACCGGAAACTATAGCAACCAGCTTTGCGATATTGGATGCTCACGAACACATCGATTGGCTTTTTGAACAATTAGACGTTGACTTCGACGAACGGCACACTAAATTAATCCCCTTACTTTCAGGTGGTAGAGCCGTCGGAGCGATAATTTTCGAGCTTCACTGGCCGGTCCAGCCCAGCGATATTGAGGAAAATTTCAGGACTCTAACATCAATTGCCGGTTCTATTTTAGATTCGGCCTTAAAGCGGCAGAAGACAGAGCATCTTGTAGAGCGTTTTGCTCATCTCATTTCCGGCCCAATTTCACCAGGGCCTTTAAAACCAAAATACCCCCAAGCGGAAACTAACACAGAAATATCCTTAAATGCCCTTGCTGAGATGTCAGCCGGCATAGCACATGAGCTCAACAATCCACTTGCAGTCATTTCCGGCCGAGCACAGTTGCTCGCTGATGCCGAAACTAATCCAAAAAAGAAACAAACTTTAAGGCAAATCCGTGAAAACGCCCGCGAAGCGTCCTCCATTGTCGAGGACCTCATGGTTTTTGCAGAGCCGCCACCACCGAGAACGACACACACGGATATAAAACAAATACTCGATGAAGCTGTACAGCTTGCCAGCCAAAAAGCAAATGTAGAAAGTATCGAGGTCCAGGTTAAAACTACAGAGGATATCAAAGACGTCTTTGTGGATTCAGCCCAGATTGCATCCGCGATTGCAAATATTATATGCAATTCTCTTGAATCTTACACCGACCGCATCGGGCCAATAAATATTACCGCTGATACCGAGGGCGATGAGCTTGTAAGGCTGCAAATCAGCGACCAGGGCCGTGGAATGGATGCAGAAACGCTGCGAAAGGCTACACAGCCATTTTTCTCCGCAAAGCCGGCAGGCCGCAAACGCGGCATGGGCCTTGCCTACGCATTGAGGCTTATCCACTT
>CAZIED010000263.1:0-3213 GCA_964538525.1 uncultured Pirellulales bacterium
ATGCAATCCGGATATTTCCGTTTGAACTGGTGAAATTGCTTCATCGCCGGCGTCAGTTTTTCAGTCTCGATAGCCATACCACAAGATTATATGCTCAACCGACCATTTAACAAGCCAAACAGGCCTTGAGTCTGAACTTTCGGTACGGAGGCTTTGGCCACTATTTATCTTGACGAATTATCTGCGTTAATATACAATTTAAATAGTTATCACAATAGCATAAAGAAGACCGTTAGCCAATAAAGAGGATAGGATAATGGAAACAAAAAAATTTATATACTGGCAAGAAGATAATATGTGGATTGGATATCTGGAGGAATATCCAGATTATATGACACAGGGTGAAACGATTGAGCAGCTAAAAGAGAACTTAAGAGACATATATAATGAATTGACAAGTGGTACTATCCCATGCGTTCGTAAAGTTGCTGTGCTGGAAATATCGTGAAAAGAAGGGATTTAATAAAGAAATTGGAAGAAACAGGTTGTGTGCTCATCAGGCATGGTGGTAGGCATGACTGGTATCAGAATCCCAGAACAAAAGTTTCACAACCAATTCCAAGGCATAGAGAGATAAAAGACATTCTTGCTAAACACATCATCAAAATGTTAAAAGATGATGTTTAGACTCATAGAGTAGGGGTCAACCCACCACGTTATAACATTGTGCGTATTGAGGGAAAATGTAGAAAAAGAGTCTTTCTCTATTCTTTATTCCTTTTATTCCTTTACGCCAAGAAGAAACTAGAGAAGATGAAAAAAGCAGAACGATCTATCAATTTGTCGTGTTTTCGGCGAATTGATTTGGTCTTAAATAAGCAATCCACAATTTAAGGCCCAGCCTTTTATTTCTATATTTTGATAATTTATCCTTGCTTTGCTTTTACTCAATGTGTAAAATTATGGGGAAAATACACATTAAGAAAAATATCAGGGAGATTTCATAATGAGAACAAATGTTGTGCTTGACGACAAGCTGGTCAGTTCCGCTCTTAGTCTTTCCGGTTTTAAAACAAAGAAAAAAGCTATCGAAGAGGGATTGAAACTGCTCATCCAGATAAATCATCAGAAAAGAATCAAGGCCTTTCGTGGCAAATTAAAATGGACAGGCAGCTTAAATAAAATGAGAATAGATAAATGATTCTTGTAGATTCTTCGGTCTGGATTGATTATTTCAACGGAAAGCTCACAAAACAAACAAACCTTTTGGATTCTCTCTTGGGAAGTGAATTGATTGTTATTGGAGACCTCATTTTGACCGAAGTTCTCCAAGGCTTTCAAGATGATAGAGATTTCAACAAGGCCAAGGAATTACTTGATTCTCTTATTTTCATGGAAATGCTCGGAAAAGAATTAGCCATTAAAAGCGCTGAAAATTACCGCATTTTGAGAAAAAAGGGCGTGACTGTGAGAAAAACAATTGATGTTATCATCGCAACGTTCTGCATTGAAAATAATCTACCTTTGTTACATAGCGATAGAGATTTTGCTCCTATGGAAAAACACCTGAACCTGAAGGTAATAAAAGGAATTTGATGCCAAGAAAAAGCAAATCCCCGACTTGATCAGGGATCCTTCAGCGAGGCAATTAAGGAAGGAATATTTTTATAAAAAAATAACCGCTTATCACCGTCTCTTACAATAATGAAATTGAGGTAAACAAAATGACTACTCTTGAAGGGAGATTAATTGAGGTATGTGAATTTAACCCCGGATCTATTTGCAAAAGCCCATTTGTTAGTCCAGATTCTAAAAACATAGCATATCCAATAAAAAGTCAAAAATGGTTCTCGCAGGGTATGAAAATATGCATAAATGGATCAATACAAAAACATTATCAAACTGTATCTGGAATTATTTTTAGTCCGGATTCCCAACATATAGCCTATTTAGGGGAGAGAAAAAACAGATGGGTTGTTGTTCTTGATGGTAATGAGGCCTCTCAAGAGTATGATGAAATTACGATAACTACTCCAATATTCAGTCCTGATTCTAAACACATAGCCTTTGGTGCAAAGCGTGGAAACAAATGGTTTGCTGTAAAAGATGGTATTGAGGAAGAACAACATGATGGATTTGTAAAGGGGACGATGACTTTCAGTTCTAACTCAAAATTATCTTACGCCTTCTATATAGGACCTACAATCGGCAGACGTCAACTCGGCGGCAAGATTATTGTCATAAACGACAGAAACAAAGTTGCGGAATATGATAAAAGTATGAATGAAGGTATGTCAGAAAAAAGTCTTGAATTTAGTCCCAATTCAAAAATCTTGGTTTATGGAGCCAGACGTAACAATAAGTCCTTTGTTGTGATCGATGGAAATGAAGAATCACCCCATGATCATATTAGCGAGGATATATCTTTCAGCCCCGATTCTAAGCGTTTAGCTTATTGTGCCATAGATGGTAGTACATGGAGTCTGATATTGGATGGAAAAAGATATGGCAAATATTCTGGAATAAGTTGGTTCTTGTTCAGCCCTGATTCGAAACATTTTGCTTATGCGGCGCATGCTGGCGAAGACCATTATACAGTTTTAAATGGTGAAGAAAAAAGGAAATATCCGGGGATCTTAGATAGCTTCGTCGGGTTCAGCCGAGATTCAAAGCATTTCGCATACGGGGCTGAGCGTAGAAGTCAGCAATTTGCTGTATTAGATGATACTGAACAAAAGGAGTACTTAGGAATCACACAAATAGACCTCTCATTTAGTCCTGATTCAGAATATTTAGCTTATGCTGCATTACAAAATAACCAAAATATGCTGATTGTAGTTAATAATGCTGAGTTGGATATGAATATTAACCTTGTAAATAAATCTAATTTTATATTCGATACTCCCAAAAAGTTTCATACATTGGTTACATTTAGGAATAAATTTTATCGATTAGATGTTGAGATTAAGGAATAGCAAATATGGTCAAGAATTTTGCCTAGGGTAAACCCTGTTATCCTTTTTATTCTTGAGCATCGATGATTTCAGCCAGTTTAATCGTGAAGTCATTGCGAGCGACTCGTCCGTCGTAGCCTTGGCGAAGATGGAAGCGAAGCAATCTCAATAAATTTTGCCGGTTAACAACTCTGTTATAATTGAGGCTGCCTGCTGTTTAGATTTGGCTTTCTTCAATTGCCTTATTAGATTTCCTTGTCTATCGGTGAAACAAACAGCCGTTTTGAGATTGAAGTCTGCGACGCCACAGGTTTGCAGG
>CAZIED010000264.1:0-3203 GCA_964538525.1 uncultured Pirellulales bacterium
CACGAGCTTTGCAGCCGGCCGCAATAGAGCGGGTTATTCGGATAGGCTCTAAAGTAAATATTGCGGAACAAATAGAGCTGGAGTCTGCGTCATTGCGAGGGAGCAAAGCGACCGAAGCAATCCACGAAGTGTCGCGAGGTTGCTGAAAGGCAACCGTGGCGATCTCAAGGAGATTGCTTCGGGATAAAATCCCTCGCAACGACTACGTCGGATTGCCACGCCCCTGCTCCTGTCTTCCGACAGGAAGACGCAGGGGCTCGCAATGACATAGGCCTGCCACAAATCTTGGTCACACATAAAATCTAAATCCTGGACTAAAATACTTGACGTATGAGCCGAACATACATACAATTTTCGTTTTTCAAATGCCGTTTTTAGGAGCTGTAAGAGTTGGAAGAAGCTATTGCAAAGGCTGGTGCGCTGATTGAAGCGATGGAATATATCCGCAAATTTCGCGGACGAACGGTGGTAGTAAAGCTCGGCGGAAGCGTGCTCGAAGATGCCGGCCTGCAAAAAAAACTATTGACCGACATCGCCTTTATGGCTACCGTTGGAATGCAGCCGATAATCGTCCATGGCGGCGGAAAAGCCATCACCAAGGCCATGAATGATGCAGGGCTTGAGCCGGTTTGGGTTCAGGGTCGCAGATATACCGATGAGCGAACCCTGACCATAGCAGAGCATGTTCTCGTGCATAAAATTAATACGCCTATATGTCAGACCCTTACCGAGCTTGGCTGCAAACCTATGGGGCTGCATTCGCTGAGTAGCTGCATATTGTTTGCCGAGCCGCTGCGTTTGGCCGGCGACAATGGGCGAAAGCTCGACCTCGGCCTTGTAGGCCAGATTACAAGTGTTAATGCCGAATTACTGAAAACACTCTGTCTATCGGGTACAATACCGGTTGTAGCATCGGTGGCAAGGGACAAAGCCGGCGGTAAGCTAAACGTCAATGCCGATAGCGCCGCAGGAAAGGTCGCGGCGGCGATAGCGGCTGAAAAGCTGGTTGTAGTAAGTGACACGCATGGCATACGAACCAATATCGACGACCCGGATAGCTGTATCTCAAGCGCGGATGAGCAGCAAATCAAAGAAATGATTGAGGCCGGTATCATCACCAATGCGATGCTGCCCAAAGTCGAGGCGTGTCTGACGGCATTAGATGGAGGCGTTAGAAAAACGCATATTATTGACGGCCGATTCGAGCACTCACTGCTATTGGAAATTTATACCGTTAAAGGCGTCGGCACAGAAATCGTAAGAAAATAACGGACAAAAATATTTGGTGCTTCGTGCCACGAGTCACGAGCGACGAAATACGAGATACGAGTTATGACTACACAAGAAACGATTGAGCTGTTTAATAAATACGTTATTGCCAATTACGCACGGCTGCCTCGGGTTATTGTCAAAGGGCAGGGCTGTTACATGTATGATGCCGACGGCAAGAAAATTCTCGATATGTTCCCAGGCTGGGCCGTAAGCGCCCTTGGGCATTGTCACCCCAAGGTTGTCGAGGCTATTCGTAAGCAGGCCGGCGAGCTGATTCACGTTGACAATACCTTATACTCCGAGCCGCAGGGTGTTCTCGCGAAGCTTTTGAGTGAGCGTGCATTCGGCGGTAAGTGCTTTTTCTGCAACAGCGGCGCAGAAGCCAACGAAGCAGCGATGAAATTGGCGCGTCTGTACACGCCGAAGGAAAAATATAAATTTATCACCGCCGAAGGCAGCTTCCACGGTCGAACCTTCGCTACTATGACAGCGACCGCACAGCCGAAATATCACGAGGGCTTTTTACCGCTGCTGCCGGGCTTTATATATGTCCCCTTCAATGATGTTACTACGCTGGAATCTGCTTTTAGCGATGAAGTGGCGGCGGTTTTAATCGAGCCGATTCAGGGTGAAGGCGGAATAAATCTGGCCACCAGAGAATATATGCAGGCAATACGACAGCTCTGCGACCAAAAAGGTGCACTGATGATTGTAGATGAGGTAACGACCGGTATCGGCAGAACCGGCAAATGGTTCGGTTACCAGCACTACGACATTGAGCCGGATATAATGACGATGGCTAAAGCACTTGGTGGCGGCGTGGCAATTGGGGCGATGATGGCTAAAGAGGAAATTGCAGCGTCACTTGTCCCCGGCAAACACGCTACGACATTCGGCGGAAGTGCCCTTGCCTGTGCAGCAGCCATAGCCGTTATAGAGACAATAGAAGAAGAAAATCTCCTCGAAAAGGCTGTCCAGCTCGGTAAATACGCCAAAGATAAGCTCAGCGAGCTGAAGCAAAAGCATTTCATCATTGATAATGTTCGCGGCATCGGCCTGATGATAGGCGTTCAATTGACAAGCCCAGGTAAAGAAATCGTCGAAAAATGCCTCGAAAAGGGCTTGCGGATAAATTGCACGCATGATACGGTTTTGCGTTTTATGCTGCCGATGATTGCGACTTATAAGGAGATCGATAAGGCCGTCGAAATCTTCGATAATGTTTTAATAGAAATGGAAAAAGTTTCGGATTAACGTTTAGCCCCCAGGCCTGTCCTGGGGGTTATTTAACAAAAAATGAAAGATTTTCTTGACATAAACGATTATTCTACCGAGCAGCTAAAGGAGCTGCTCGCCGAGAGCAGCAGGCTCAAGAAACTGTATAAGGCAGGCTCGCGTGACTTGTGTCTCTCCGGCAAGACGCTGGCGATGCTATTTGAAAAGCCGAGCCTGCGAACAAGGGTCAGCTTTGAAGTGGCGATGACGGATCTCGGCGGCAATGTCATCTACGTCAAGCCCGAAGACATCGGCGGAATCGGCAAACGCGAGGCCGTTAAAGACATCGCACGGGTGCTGAGCCGGTACGTTGACGGCATTATGGCTCGCACATTCGAGCATAGCACCGTCACTGAGTTAGCAGCTTTCGCAACCGTGCCGGTGATAAACGCGCTGACGGACTGGTCGCATCCCTGCCAGGCAATGGCTGATGTGCTTACGATTAATGAGCATTGTGGAAAATTAGATGGAATTAAAATTGCGTTTGTCGGCGATGGAAATAATGTCGCTCGTTCGCTTGCCTTTGCCGCCGCAAAGTTAGGTATGAAGATGGTTATCGCATCGCCGGTGGGTTACGAGCTTGATGCAGAGACTATACGCGCGGCTAACGAAGTTCTATCGGGAAGTGTTCGGCAGATAAATGAGCCGCTGCTCGC
>CAZIED010000265.1:0-3176 GCA_964538525.1 uncultured Pirellulales bacterium
TCACCGTGGCGTCAACCACGCCTCCGGGCATTTTTTCACCTGCCGCCTTGTCCTCAGTCTGAGATGCAATCAGGAAACGAAGATATCCGCCTGGCGGCGATAGGTACGTGGGGTACCGTTGCACAAAGATATAGTGTTACAGTAACGGCGTCAATTAGGAAATCTGCTCTGCCAGAGTCTTGAGAAATTTCACATCAAATATTTTACAGATCGAGTTTGGAATATAAGCGAAAGGATATGTGTACTAATTTACTCAGACCGACCTTTTTGGGCGAATTGATAAATCAGCCGGTTTATGTTATTTACCTTCCATTGGATTTCGTTGTAATATGTTAAACTAAGATGATTTTTATACTGCATAGATATATATTTCGTGATCTTTTCAGAGCTTTTGTGCTGGCTGTGGTAGGTTTGACATTGATTCTCATCCTGGGCAGTATTTTTTTGCCTGTGCAGGAATATGGCTTGGGGCCTCGACAAGCGCTCCATCTTATGGGCTATTTTCTGCCGATAATCCTGACTTTTGTGCTGCCGATCTCGGCTTTATTCGCTGGTGCTTTGGTGTATGGCCGATTTGCCAGCGATAATGAGCTTGACGCCTGCAAAGCAAGCGGGATAAGTTTGTTGACACTGGTTTATCCAGGTCTTGCCTTGGCGATTATGGTCGCGATTGCAAATTTGGTTTTGAGTTTTTACATAACACCTTTTTTTGTACAACAAGCCGAAAAGTCTCTAAAGGCTGATGCCAAACAAATCCTGTTCCGAAACTTAAAACGGAAAGGGTACTATAAATTGCCGCAAGACCAGAGATGTATAATTTATGCCGATTATGCTGACCCGCAGAACGATATGCTTTTGGGTGTAGTTGTCACTGAGATGAAAAACGGTCGATTAGCGAAGATTAGCACCGTTGATAGTGCTACGGTAAAATTCAATCCACATGAGAAGTTTAATGAGGTCAAAATAACCGCCCGAAATCCTTATCATATTGGCGCCGAAGACAACCTTTGGTTTTCATCGGAATGGATGTCATTCACCGTGGAGTTCGGCTCGCTGCTGGGTGATGATGTGAAGTTTAAAAAGATCAACGAAATGAAGAAGATTCAGGGCGACCCTGTGCTGTTTGATCCTATCGCAAAGCTGGCTAACAGCGCTTATGCACAATTTGCAACAGATTTATTAGCGCAGGACATCAAAGCTAATGTTGCCAAAGATGCCAATAGTTATTATTCGCTGCACAGCGGAGATAAGTTTGTTGAATTCACAGCAGGGGATTGCAGAGTAAAAGGCAATAGAGAAGTTGAGCTGTTTGAGGATGTTGTAGTTATAGAATCAAATGTGGTTATGGAATCCGGAAAGCTAATAAAGAAGCCTTTTCGTACCCTGCGGTGTGCAAAAGCATTGCTGCGTATTGAGGGAAAAGATACGGTGCCGGTATCGACTGTAACGATGGAGCTTGACAATCCTGCCTGGCAACGGACGGATGGGCAAAAAGGTACGGTTGTTGGTCGGATTCAAATCTCCGGTTTGATTCCGCCAAAAAGCACTGACATTAGAGAAACTTTTAGAACCGAGCATCCTTTGGAAGCTGTTTTTAAGGCTTTCCAGTCACCGAGGTTGCTGAATAGCCAAAGCAAGGAGTTAATAGAGCTGAAGGATGAGCTTCAAAGAAAGATACAACAAACATTAGCTGAAATAGCGGCTGAGATACATTCCAGGCTTGTATTCGGTATAGGCTGTGTGCCTATGATATTGATTGGCATAGGCCTGGGTGTTATGAAGAGGGGCGGGCATCTGCTCAGCGCTTTTGCGGTTAGCTGTGTGCCCGCGGCACTATTGATAGTGGCTATAATCAGCGGCAAAAACATTATCGAAAATCTTGGCTCACAAAGCATCTCCGGCTTAGTTTTAATGTGGGCGGGATTGGGATTTCTATCAATATTGGCTTTAGCGGTATTCAGCAGGTTGATGCGGTGTTAGGTGATTTATCTTACAAATTAAAAAGGTTGTCGTTCAAGATATTGTATGAAGATATTAGATAAGTATATTGCAAAGAATTTTCTGATCGGTTACGGTATTGCCTTTTGCGTTTTGATAGGCATGCGAATAGTTATTGATTTGTTCGTTTATCTCGATGAATTTACCGAGCACGCCAACCTCGGCATCATTGCTGTCGCCAAAAACATATTGATTTTTTACTGTCTGAACACAACTCTGTATTTTCGGGATTTTGCTGGGACAATAACGGTGGTGGCGGCAGCCTTTTCGCTGGGTAAGATGGTCCGCCTTAATGAGCTGGTGGCAATAATGGCTTCGGGCGTTGGCTTAAAGCGGGTCATCGGGCCGATTGTGCTTCTCGGATTGTTGCTGACGGGGCTTTTGGTAATCGACCAGGAGCTGGTTATACCGTCACTCGGTGACAAGCTTGTCCGTGGCCCTGATGATATTCCAGGCCAGGAGCGGTATGATGTATGGTTTCTCGCTGACGGACAGGGGTCGCTTATTTGCTCTCCTGACTTTAGCGTAAAAACTTCCACGCTTCATCAGCCCACTATTATCATTCGTCGTAATACCAAGCCCGGCATTTGGGAGGTGGTAGGGCAGGTATCGGCTACAAAAGCAGTCGATGTTGATAAAAACGGCGAGTGGGTTTTGACTAACGGTAAATTTATCGCCAAGGACTCTGCAAAAGGACCTCGGCCGATATCTTATTATATCAGTGATGTTACGGCAAAAGACATTCCCGTCAGGCGTAAATCTGAGCACAAGACTTTACTGAGCTGGCATCAGTTAGCTGCCCTTGCAAAACAAGCACAGCAGGGGGCAAAAATAACGGATTTGCGTCAGCTTTACAGCCAGAAGCACTTTCGTGTTACCGATCCGATTATCAACCTTACTATGCTTTTGGTATGTCTGCCGATATTGGTTTGTCGTGACCCAAAGTCGATGAAATCTGCTTGTTTAACGAGCTTTTTTATGGTTGGAGTATGTTTTATTGCGACTTTTATTTGTAAGATGATGGCACCGGAGGCTGGAAGCTTCTACGCAATAGGATTTTGGTCGTGGCTGCCGGTCTTTATCTTTCTCCCCGCTGCTTTTATCGAGTTGGATTTAATGAAGACTTAGCTCGACTTTTGCCATTTTTGAGGTTGCTGATGGATAGAAAAACATTGGCG
>CAZIED010000266.1:0-3158 GCA_964538525.1 uncultured Pirellulales bacterium
TGGCAATACCAGCCGGTTATCTGCCTGATTATGGTCTGGTTTTTGGCGATAGGGGCAATGGCTATAGTTATGGTTGGAACCAAAGCATCGCCGGCGATATGCGCGTGCGCGGAGCCGGAACTGATCCGTATAAAACATTGGCCCAGATGCAGGAAAGAGGAGCCAGGACGTGGGAGATAGCATTACCCATCGGCGTTTACAATTTGTTTATAGCCTGTGGTGATCCGTCGTACAACGACCAGATCAATACCCTTGACGTGGAAGACGTCATTGTAACCGACCTGAACGGACGCAGTAACTTAGACGA
Organism: uncultured Pirellulales bacterium; assembly: GCA_964538525.1. Classification (GTDB taxonomy): domain Bacteria; phylum Planctomycetota; class Phycisphaerae; order Sedimentisphaerales; family Anaerobacaceae; genus CAZIED01. Next base: position 308 of record CAZIED010000266.1, read on the forward strand.
ATACCCGGATGTGAAGGTCATAGTAACCGATGGTCGTTTAACAATCAAGCCGGCCCCCGGCGGACAAAAATGCAAGATCCTGTTCCTGCATATTACTCGTGTTGAAATGTTTAAGGCCTACGCTCCGGTCCCGGCTGATAAAGCCATCCATCCGTATGCATCAGCGACCCTTAGCTGGACACCGGGAGATTATGCAGCTTCACACAAGGTTTACTTCGGTGATAATTTTAACCAGGTCAACAATGGCAGCGGCAATACATTTAAGCGCAACCAGACTGTGACGACTTTTAGCGTGGATGGTCTCACCGCCGGCACAACTTACTACTGGCGAATCGATGAGGTTAATGACCTGCGTCAGGGTAGTCCCTGGAAAGGCGATGTCTGGAGCTTCTCGCTTCCCCCTGCAACAGCCTACAATCCTTATCCACCTGATGAAGCCGACTTTGTGCATCCAGATGTAACCCTTAGCTGGACTGCCGGTTTAGGTGCACAATCGCACATTGTGTACTTAGATGCCAATCTTGCTGATGTGAACAACGCCACCGGAGGCTCAGCCCAGACAGATGCAAACTATACTCCAGTCGTCCTTGCAAAAGACACGGTCTATTATTGGCGTGTTGATGAGCTTGACGGCGTTAACACGCATAGAGGCAACATCTGGAGCTTTAAAACAATACCCCTTGTGCCGAAGACTGACCCTAATCTTTTTTCCTGGTGGAAGTTTGACGAGCTTTTGGGTAATAGTATCATTGATTCCTCCGGCTATGACCGTTTTGGAACTGTTTATGGCGCAACGTTGAAGACGGATGGCCGTGTCGGGGCAGCGCTATACTTTGGCGGTGACGGTGACTATGTAGTTGACGAAGATGCCGAGGAATATCTCAATGTTCTCAGTGCTATAACGGTCTGTATGTGGATTAAGGCTGATCAAATTGGCACAGACCATGGTTTCATTGACTGCGTGGAACCCGACGGCAAAGACCAGATGGTGACTATGCGCCATGATGCAGCCGGGGCAAACTGGGGAGGCAAGAATGTATTTAAGATGGCAGTGACATCAATGCTGCCTTCGGGACAGCGATATGAACAGCAATTAGAAAGCGCCAGCAACGTCCAGACCACCGAGTGGCAGCACGTTGCACTTGTCTGGAGAGACGCAGACGTGATAAGATTCTATGTTAACGGAACGGAAAATACACCGACTGGTCGCACCGCTGAACCGAACCAGGCCGGCGGCACTATCATGGGCTGCACGAAATTGATAATCGGCAAGGGCGGTAATGATCAGGGTACAACCGCCGGATGGAAAGGCATGATAGACGATGTTCGTATCTATAATATTGCACTTACTGCGCAAGACATTAAACAGGCAATGAGAGGCCAGTCGGATCTCGCTTGGGATCCAAGCCCGGAGAACGGCTCAACACCAGACCTAAAGCACGCCTTGCCTCTTAAATGGTTGACCGGTGAAAATGCCGCCAAGCATGATGTCTACTTCGGCACTGATAAGGATTCTGTTGCCAATGCTGACGCAAATGATACGACAGGTATATATCATGGCCGGTATTCTTCTACCAGCTATAGTCCTGCCGAAGGCGTTCAGTGGGGCGTTGGGCCTTATTACTGGCGGGTCGATGAATATAATACCGATGGAACGATCAGCCCCGGAAGACTCTGGCAGTTTACGGTAGCGGACTTTATCGTTGTGGACGATTTTGAGGACTACAATGACTTCAAACCTGACAGGATATTTGACAAATGGATAGATGGCTGGAACACTACCACAAATGGCTCGACAGTTGGTTACGCTGATCCGGATTTTGACCAGGGAGAGCATTTCGCCGAGACCACGATTGTTCATGACGGCTATCAGTCAATGCCGTATTTCTACAACAACAATCTCAAGTACTCTGAGGCAACCTTACCGCTGGTTTCTCCGCGCAACTGGACTGAGCAAGACGTCAAGGTGCTGACACTTTGGTTCAGGGGCTATGCGGCTGGCTTCAAAGAGCAACCGGCGGGTACCTACACAATGGCCGCCTCAGGCGCAGATATCTGGGGCATGTCTGACGAGTTCCGCTTTGCATACAAAATACTTTCCGGGCCCGGGTCGATCTCGGCACAGGTGCTCAGCGTAGAGAATACCCACGAACAGGCCAAGGCCGGTGTTATGATTCGCCAGAGGCTTGATGCAGGCTCGAAATTCGCCGCAGTGTATATTACACCCGGTAAAGGATGCAAATTCCAGGGCAGGATGACTCCAGCCACGGACGCAACCAGCGACACCTCGATAGCGACGCCTGAGCAAATGGCAATCACGGCGCCGTACTGGGTGAAATTAGAGCGTGACGGCTCCGACAACTTTAGCGGCTTCTACTCCAGTGATGGCGTCCACTGGGAGCCGATGGCATGGAATCCGCAGATTATTCCAATGCCTGCGGATGTGTATATAGGCTTAGCGCTGACCAGCCATAACGTTAATGCTGTCTGCAAGGCTAAATTCTCTGACGTCAAGACCACCGGCTCGGTTACCCCGGCGACATGGACGGACGAGGTCATCGGTACCACCATGATTAGTAATGCTTCTGAGCGGATGTATGTGGCTATAGCTAACAGCACGGGCACACCTGCGCTTGTTTACCACGATGATCCCAATGCAGCCCAGATAGATGTCTGGACGCCGTGGAACATCGACTTGAAGGCCTTTTCAGATCAAGGTGTCAACCTGACCAATATCAACAGCATCGCTATTGGTTTCAGTAACAAGAGCAATCCACAAGCCGGTGGTTCAGGTAAGATGTACTTCGACGATATTCGTCTGTATCGATCGGCTCCTTGACTCGTTCAGCCG
>CAZIED010000267.1:0-3137 GCA_964538525.1 uncultured Pirellulales bacterium
TTCTGTCTTCGACAGAAGACACGGGGGCTCCGGTCGAAATGACAATTAGTCTTTTCTACAAAGCACTTTCAGTCCGGAACTATTCGTTTCTCCGTAGGAATAAAGCTATAATATAAATCATTACCCTTTCCATTTTAAATATGGTGTTAATTTTATATTAATTTTAGCATACTTAGGGTAATCAAGTCAATGATTTACCGCAACCAAGAGGCTCTAAATTAAGAAAAGGGAATAAACCAACGATTTTCGCTAAAAGAAATTGACAAGCACAACAGATGTAGCCTATCTTAACATGAAATATCATTAGTTTTTTCTACTGCATACGATTATGATGCCCAAAATCTTGCTTGTGAATCCACCAATTTATGACTTTACTGCTTATGATTTCTGGCTTAAACCTTATGGGTTGTTAAGCATCGCTGGATTTCTACGCGGCAATGCTAACCTTGTTCTCTTTGATTATCTTGACCGCCAGCACCCCTTTGTAATGAAACAAAAAGGCCTTGAATCTGACCAGTGTGGCCGCGGACGATTCTACTGTGAAATAATCCCAAATCCTCCCTGCCTGAAATCAATTCCACGGTATTACAGGCGGTTTGGTTTGCCCCGAGATATATTTAAAGATTTTCTGGAACAAGAGGGACCGTTCGATTTTGCTCTTATCCAAACGATGATGACCTACTGGTACCAAGGCGTCAGGGAAGTTATAGAGGATATTAGGCAGACCTGGCCGTCAACAAAAATTATATTAGGCGGAAACTATGTAACATTCTGCAAAAAGCACGCTGAAAATATGGGGGCAGATTTTTTAGTCTCCGGCACAAATCTTGAGCCGCTCTGGAAATATTTAGGACTCGAGCCGGATTTGAACCAGCCTGCACTATGGCAAGCATACAACAAACTAAATACCGGCGTTTTGAAACTCAGTGAAGGATGTCCCTTCGACTGCACTTATTGCTCGGTGCCGAATGTCTATGGTAAATTCAAGTCCCGGCCTTTGCAACGCTCTTCGGCAGAGTTAGAGCTATTAGTAAATCACGGCGTACAGAATATCGCTTTCTACGATGATGCCTTATTGTTTGAGGCTGAAAAAGTTTTAATGCCTTTTTTGAACGAGGTCATAAAACGCAAGATAAAAATTAACTTCCATACGCCGAACGGTCTGCACGCTCGTTTTATAACTAAAAAATTGGCTGAGTTAATCATACAGGCTGGATTTAAAACCTTTTATCTCGGATTCGAGAGCAATTCATTGAATTGGCAGCAAAAAACTGGGGCAAAAGTCTTTTGCGATGAGCTTACCGAGGCGGTCGAGCACCTTTTATCCGCAGGGGCAGAACCTGCGAGTATTACTGTGTATCAAATCCTCGGCCATCCACATATTGATATTCAGCAGCTTGAAGCCACGATGTATTTCGTCAATAAGCTCGGCGTCAGAGGAATGTTAGCCGATTTTTCACCGATTCCAGGAACGCCGGACGGCGAATGCTGCCGAAAATGGGCGGATTTAGAAGAGCCATTGATGCACAACAAAACCGCCTTTCCAATTATTCTGCTGGGCTTTGATGAATCAAACCGCCTCAAAGACATGCAGCGTAAATTAAATAGAGAGCCGCCGGCCGAATAAGATTGAGGTGGGGCTCACCAGCATAGATTCCAACCGCGACCATTAGATCTGCTTGTTCTTTTTCTAATTATTTGTTCAATTCTTCTTGAAGGATTTTCGGCAGTGTCAATTCAAGCTGCGGATACCTCTCTATGATGCGAAAAATATCAGCCAAATCTTTTTGCCGTTTGCTCTTCCGCCGCATTTTATCCATGTACGCCCAAACTTTGCCCTGCAGCACGTCTTCAAGCCTTGCAACCTTCATCCTGTAACCCAGCACATTCCTATCCTCCGCAATTGAAACAAACCTTTGGTACCGTGGATCGGCCTGAAGCTGAATCCGCAGGTCGGAGCTAACGCTCGTAATGTTCACGCTGTGTTCAAATTCCTCAACTCTTAAGCCACATTCTTTGGCCGCTTTGCAAATATCCCCGACATTTTCAGCCGACGCGACGATATCCAAATCAAGGCTCACGACAGGTTCAACATAAGCGTTTACGGCAAGGCCTCCGATTATACAATACCGCGAACCAGTCTTATCAAGAATGTCCAGAAAGACCTGGATGATGTCAGATTTGCCGTTTGCCAGAGAGTTAATGAATTCCTTACCTGTCATCACATTTCTTCCTTTAAGAGAACGCCCTATATGAACGGAGTGGTTTCACTATATCTAAATAAAACAAACTTCAGATACATCCAGGCAATCCAAAGAACCGCCAACTACATTCTTTAACTGCCCTGCTGACCACAGTTTTCCTTGGGTGTAATCGTCGCAACTGAATCCAGGTGAATCTTGCTGCTCATTCCTTTTCTTCTTCGATGATTTTACCTTTCTCCCCGAGCTTCAGAGTAATCGTAGATTTGCCTTTCTTGCCTTGGACCTCGTAGAATGTCTTACCATTCTCGACTTCTTTTGAGGCTTTAAGCCCTTCGCTTGAACCAAAGTATTTCTTGGCGGCGGATTGAACCTCTTCCGGCAGCGATGTATACGCAACGCTCTCCTCTGATGAGAGCACTTTGCCGTCGGCGGTGACATCATACTCCACGTCTTTGCCCTTTACTTTCGCCTCAACGTCGTAGATTACTGTGCCGCCTGACCCTTGCTTTTCGATACTTTTGACCTTACCACCGGCGGTCAACCTTTCAATAGTGGCACGGGCAGGTGCGGGAAGGTCCGAAAGCGACACTGCCTGAGCTGGTGCTTCCTTTTTTTCTGCTCGTCCTGAAATGGCATTACACCCGAAAAGCCCAGCTATCAGGATGGCAACCAGAACGCTTTGAAGAATCCTTTTTTGCATTGTAGTACCTCCATATCTATTTTGTTTTTATACCATTCTCGAGTATTATCGTTAGGATTGATAGGGAAAGCAAGAAAAAAGTAAAAAGTCAATCCGCCTTCGTCTTCGTGGTGCGACTTCGGCGGACAAGAAGGAAAAAGGTAAAATTAGACCACCACAGGCAAACTCTATGAATGATGTAACTGGAAGATAGATAATCATCTTCCTTTGTGCCCAGGATTTTAGACTATTAG
>CAZIED010000268.1:0-3133 GCA_964538525.1 uncultured Pirellulales bacterium
CATCAAACTTTGCAGCCGGCCGCAATAGAGCGGGTTATTCGGATAGGCTCTAAACTAAACCAACTGCTATTCTGTCAGCTAAGGCCAATAAAGCGTAATATCATCAATGTACAGCGCACCAGAACCGCCCGTCTTAGGATTGTCCCTGTCGCCGACACCGATAATCAGCTTCGTAACAGCCTGCAGATTCACGCCGGTAAAGCTCGTAAACGGAATATTCCACGGCGTATAGGTGATTAATGTCGTTGCAAGCGGATCCGAATTTTTGACAGCCGGACTATTAATGCCGGCACTATCTTGCAGAACCACATAAAGCTGCTCGGCAATGTTGCTTTGTATGCCAATGTCTTGTGACTGCCAGTTACCTGTGCCGGGATTGTTAACACTAGAAAATTCCGCTGTGCATACTGCATAGGCGTTATGGCTGGTCAGGCATAAGCCTACATAGACATCCGCAAACATGGGCATATTCATAGTACCTACCGTCGCCCAGCTCATTCCATTAGATGATTGAGAGGCTGTGAATGTGTTGCCGCTGCGGACTAGTCTGACATATCGTGGAGCGGTCATGCCGGGCAGGTTAACTATCTGCTCGCTTGCAAGATCTGTATCGGCACGACGCTGGAATGCAATTCCATTATCAGCATTAGGCTGGGCTACCACCATAATATGCTTAGAACCTGCATCCAACGTCTCGCGAAACATTACACCCGCCTTAGCCGAGGGACTGGTGTTAGTGAGGCTGACCACTCTTGCCGTTATTGTCCCACTGCCGGAGAGCCGTTTGTAGGCAAAGTGGAACTGGTCGGACGTACCCCAGATGTCCGCACCGGCAGCGGTCATTTTAATCGGCGGCCCAACAGTGAAGCTGCCAACAGATGCCATTGTGCCTCTGGACCAGATCGTTAAGGAGTTAGCACCGTCTTTGGTCCAATCCTGAGCATCGGCCCACTGGCGTTCGGCTTCAGAATAAAACAGTGTTCCGGCCTTTTCGAGCTCGGTACCCTCGTTCACGGTACCATCGTTGTCGTAACGCATGTACATAGCTTGACGGCCACTGTGAACAATACTGCTTTCGGCAAACGGAGGTTTAAGGTGACCCACAGTCATGCCGGTATTATTCACAGCATAATCAGCCCATGTATTGTATATCAAATTATTGACGTCATCATAGTCTTCAAAATCGTCCACAACAAGGAAGTTGCCTACCGTAAAGCTCCAGACGTTGCCCTTCAAAGTTTTGTCACTGCCTATCTCATCGATTCGCCAGTAGTAGGTTTTGTTCCAGTCAAGTGTGCCGGGGATGTAGCTGGTTTGCCCCAGGTCCTGCCTGCCTTTATAGATGTCAACGGTTATTGTAGTCGCATTTCTAACATCATTTTCATTGGTACCGAAGTAGACATCATGCTGTAGGGCGTCATCACCAGAAGTCCAGCGAAGCTTCACGTAGTGCTTGACATTGACTTCCCCGTTAGCCGGGATGGGTGAGCTCGCCTTGCGAGGCATCTGCAATGGGCCGGGCGGGATGATCTGCTTCGGCGTCGATGGACTCTGCCAAGACAGTTTAATAACTGAGTTACCGGTTTCCTCACGCCATTCCAACACAATATTTACTATCTGTCCTGCGACAACATCGAACGTGTATGTGTCTTCTGTGGCAGTATGAATAGCCCAGTTGTCGATGACCAATTGACCATCAACGTAAAGACGGACACCATCCTCACTTGTTGTGATGAGTGTCATCGGCTCTGTGAACGCGAATTCCAGGTCCGCAGTCCATCGAGCTGAAACGTTGTCGGATAGTTCATTAACAATAGCCGGGCCGTCCCACTCCCACCTGTGGTCAATCGAATCCTCAATCCGCGTTAGAATAGGATTACCCTCTAAATTCATGTTGCCGAAGTACTCAGCCTTGGCACCCAAGCCGCTACTGGCGATGGTTGTGAAGCTCCAGATCTCACCCGGATATATTTCGGTGTCGGTGTGCTCGTCGATCTTCCAATAATAGGTTGTGGTCTCGGCAAGTGGGCCTGGATTAAACGTGGTAGTAAGCTGGTTACTTTTGAATGTTCCACCGGTTCCTGCCGCTACGTCATCCGCATTCAATCCGAAGTATACATCATGGGACTTGTTGTTTATACCAGCCCTCCATTCCAGGCTTGTATTGACATCTACCCACCTCATACCGCTCTTTGGCGTCGGTGTGTGCGCGGTCGCGGTTGCGGCAGTGAAGCTCCATAGCTTGCCCGTATGAATCGTTACCCCATCAGCCTCAATCTCATCGACCCTCCAATAGTATCTCTGGCCGGGAATAAAGTCTTTGGGGTAATTGTACTCGGTGGTTGACTTTGGGAAGCGTGAGACCAGGTTTGCGAGCCCGAGGTCTGAGGTAGTCCCAAAATAAAGTTCGTGCCACTCAGCCGTTACTCCTGCTTTCCACTTTAGAAGTTTTTCCATAACAGCCGGCGCTCCATCAGTGGGATTCGGTTCGCTTGCCAGATGGTCCATATCCCTTATCCAAGGTGAGAGGTATTGGCCTTCAATAACGACAGGACCAGTACCGATCACCGGGCCGCCCCAGCCAACCGCCAGGTTGTCGCCGCCGCCGCCTTCAGTCACAGCCACCTCGACATAATATCGCTTGCCGGCTTCGAGGGTTATCAGAGCAGATTTCTGGGCGGCATACTTTGACCATTCAAGAGGATTGGTCCAGCCTTCAGTGCCAGTGCCCATAACGGTTGCAATCATCACGATATTGGCCGGATTTTCATCGGTGCTCAAGAAAAGCTCACTTTCGTTATCGCTTGATATCCAGAACGTGTAGCTGCCGTCTGCGGGTGGATAAAGGTAGCCGCGTACGCGCGTGGCGTAACTGTCTCCAATGTTTGTTGGTCCTACAAAGCTGGTGCGCCATTCCCAGCTGTCCCATCCGTCTGGCCATTTGGGATTTGCGTATGTTTGCGCCAACCTATCATTTATGCCGCCTCCCCAGTAGTACTCGAACAGGATATTACCTTGTCCAATCTGTGCATTGGCCGAACCTGCAGTCAGGCCCAGCACCAAAACAAAACAAATAAAATAAATCAATTTCTTGTACATAATAATTCTCCCTTCAAAAGAATTAACATTATTA
>CAZIED010000269.1:0-3129 GCA_964538525.1 uncultured Pirellulales bacterium
TTATAGCGGTAGGTGAAACGCCGCTGACACCTGTTGTGGTACTGCCCTGACTTGCCACAAGCTCTGCTGAGATTAGAAAGTCGGAACTGCTGGTTGAGACATTCAGGCCATGAATAGCCATAATATTGCCGCCCTGGTATAATTTGCTGAGATAGGTTGATATATCGAACGGCTCTATGACGTCCGCCTCATGGTTGCCTTCAGCCACAGAGTTCCAGGCTGGCGTGCCCGTAAATAGTATCCGATGGACTTCTGTGCCATTAATATAAGCGATGAAGCCGTCATCGTATCGCATATTTAGAGTTAGAGAGTTAAATGTGCTGGGACTAACGCTAACGGTAAATGGTATGCGGATGTAACAGGATGTTAATTTATTGTACATTTGCGTCCCGACGTCTATTCCGATTAGAGTTTCGTAGCCGGTGCCTCTTTCATAGCCGACACCGCCGCTGCCGCTTATCCAGGATGAATCGTTGAATCTTGGATTGCTTATCCACTCATTGCTGATAGCTGCTGATGGTACGAACGCTTTTTTGGCGGCGTCTTCAGTTACGAGGATGGTATTGACGGTAGTTCCTCCCGATGCTCCGGGCAGACGCGGGTCTGAGCCGTCGAGGGTGTAGTAAATTGCACCTATCGGTGCCGTCATCGAAAGTCTATCAGTTGACAAAATATGGCCGCCATGTTGATTCGAGCCATTGATATAAAAGACTGGGGCCTCGACTCTGGGATACCACCCACGGCTTCTCAACTGCGCAAGGACGGTCTCAGTTCTGCCCGAGAAGTACTGCGTGACAAGACGATTGACCTCGGCCTCCCAGTCAGCGCGAGTATAGGGCTGCGACGGGCGAGGCTCATCGCCCCATCTTGCAGACTCTCCAACGATGGCCCCATATATCCCGGCTGCAAGGTCCATATATCGTTGAGTAGCCCGATCCTGCGTCAAAGCCCCATCGTTAAAGAATCGCTGATGTATATGGTCAGCCAGGAGCATCTTAAAGTCGGGATTGGAGGCAAGCTTATCCATTAAATAGTGCGGATTAAAGACCCCCACTACGTTGACTCGATTGACCGTAGGCTCCTCCAAGGCCCACTCCGTGTCCCACGGCACAAAAATAAAAGGTCCATTTGAATCTCTGTGTCGTACGGCATAGAAGTTCCGAGGAGTGTAGGAGTCGCCTAAAAACACCGGCGCATCCCGGCTTCCAGTATAATAGACCATCAGCATATAGTCAATCATGTTGGCAATGTCAACACAGGCCTGTATCTCCTGGTAGGCATCCGACGATGCCAGGTTGTTTCTGGCGAGTTCAAATAAGGTATTCCACGCCTGAGTTGCCTGCTCACCGCCTGATATAATCTCCATGACGGTGCTGGCTCCCAATCCACTGGGGGCCTCCAGCATATCATAATCCTCTCCGTCGCCTCCGAGATGGTCGGCGGCAAAATTCTCATCAGGCCTTTCGGTCATAATATACAAACCCCAATACAATCCATTTATATACACCTGAACAGGTCTGCCGTGGGGTGTTAAGTGTCCCATGTCACGAATGGTGTCACGGGCAAAGGCATCACGAAGGTAGTCGGCATTTTGTGGACCGCTCATTCCGCAGTGACCGCTCCAGGAGTAGTTCCAGATCGACCGCAGAGCAAGGGTGTTGAATGTCTTGACCTTGGTATCGGGAAAGAGCGGATACTCAAGTCTGGATGGACCATACTTACTCCTGAAGATTACCCGTAGAGCGTTCTTTGGATTGCCGCTTCTTCCATACGGTCCTCCATGGATTCGAAGGCCTGCGTTAACGCCGAAGTTATCGCCTGTATTTGGGTCTATCCATTCTATGGAGGCCGCCCGCTCCCATTGGTCACCGGTCGCTGTGGAATTGGCATAGATTCCGCCGCTGCCAAAGAAATCTGCATTGGGGATCACAATGCAGACCGAGGGGGTGGATTTAAGGTCATCTTTAATCTCATTACGATAGGCAGGACTATCCACCACGCGCTGGTCCATAGCGTAGTCCGCGGTTCGGCTGCCCCAGCTCGTTGGAAAGCCCGATGGATTGGCAGGCTGGCGTATCACGTCATCTAAGAAAATGTAGGTGTGACTGGCCAGTGGCGAGTCTTTCCACCCGGTCTTGACTGCTACCGCCCGGATGCAAGTAGTACGACTTACCCGGATAGGGGCTGTATAACGCCTGCCTGTCCAAGTTGCAGTTCCCTGGGAACCCGTTGACTGCACATGCGGAATAACGGCATCCAGGGTGTACCATATCTCAGCACCTGACGTATCCGTTGACAATGTTACATCAATCGGGGCATTATAAAATCCACGAGCAGGATTGAATCTCACCTCTGCCACTAAGCCCAGATAACCCTGCCTGTTGGTCGTCCCCGGCGAGGGAGCACCCATGTACTGCCATGTGACGGCCCCATTCGGCCAGCGGCCAAACGAGACGTCACTAAACTGACTGTTAAAAACTACGCTATCAATCAGAGTCCCGGCTGCATTAAAAAGGAAAAGTTCCTCGCCGTCGGCTGAGAGATTGAATCCTACGTGCAAGCCAGCAGAGTCGGTATCACCGTCCGCCCAGACCAGAAGGTATCCGCGGCCGGTGATTGTGGTGCCTGTGGGGAACTGCCATTTGGCTGGGTCACCCAGGTCATCGGTCAGAAACCACCCTCCTATGCTCGCCGCCTGGCTGGAGAGGTTGTAGAGTTCTATCCAGTCGTCGTATTGGCCTTGTGGGTCCTGAATGGTTTTGCTGTTGGAGGCCATAAGCTCGTTGATGACCAGTGTAAGTCCTCCCTGATTGGAGTTTCCAGCCAAACCAGCCGGAATAGAAACAGCTAAAGATAGTATAACTATGATGTCAGGTATTAAAATACGTATGGATTTTATCATCTGTCGCGGTTCGCAATTTCGTATTTCGCATTTTCGTATGTCGACCTACGACATACGACATACGATCTATCAAACCTTACCTATTCTAACATACATACGACAATAAAGTCAAAAGGTTTATGGATACAAGCCGTTCTGGAACGGATAAATACCTCTGCGGAAGCATTACTGGATTTAGAGCCTATCCGAATAACCCGCTCTATTGCGGCCGGCTGCAAAGTTTGATG
>CAZIED010000270.1:0-3123 GCA_964538525.1 uncultured Pirellulales bacterium
ATATTATATTTTACGCCCCAGGTATGGCCGAAAGCCTTCACCAAAAGATCCGCAGCTGCTTTACTTGCGGAATACGGCGAATTCGGACTTAACGGCGTTTGCTCGGTAAATTTACCCTCCGCTCCGAGCGCACCATAAACCTCATCGGTAGAAATCTGGATAAATCGCTCTAATTTTTTATCACGAGCAGCCTCCAGCAGCGTCAGTGTGCCGATAACATTAGTCTGTATAAAAACCTTCGGCTCTGCAATTGAACGGTCAACGTGACTTTCAGCAGCGAAATTAATAATCGTATCGATCCGATGCTCACCAATGATTTTTTCTATCAGCTTCCCATCACAAATGTCACCTTTGATAAATTTGTGGTTAGGATGGTTTAAGAAACCGGCGAGGTTTTCAAGATTACCGGCATAAGTTAGTTTATCAAGATTGCACACATAACAATCAGAATGCTCCGAAAGCACCATCTGAACGAAATTGGCTCCTATGAATCCTGCGCCGCCAGTCACTAAAAGCCTTCTCATAATTGCCTCAAGAAACGTTCTAACGGCTCCTGCCAGGTCACGATAGGTTCATTCAATAAAGCACTGATTTTGCCGCAATCAAACCTGCTGCTTAACGGCCTAACGGCAGCAGTAACATAATCGCTGCTTTTACAGGGCAATAGCTGGACATCCATCGAGGGCTTATCAAAGATAAACTTTGCCATCCCGTATCGGCTGATGTAGCCGGCACTGGCAAAATGAAACACACCCTTCGGCTTTTTGTCAAGCAGCTCACAAATTACCTTCGCCACCTCGGTCGTAGCCGTGGGCGAACCTATCTGGTCATCAACAACATTTACTATTTTATCGGCTACGGCACGCTGAATCAGTTTTGTCACAAAATTTTGCCCGTGCAAGCCGTACGTCCACTGAAGACGCATTATACAGTGCCGACAGCCGCTTTCAATTAAAAGCCGTTCGCCGGCCAGCTTGCTTTTGCCATATTCATTTATCGGATTCGGCGTATCAGTCTCAACATAAGGCCTGTCTAATTTACCATCGAAAACAAAGTCGGTACCGATGTGCAGCACCCATCGGTCTGTCTCTTTTGCCAGAGCACCCAAACATCCTGCTGCTTCCGCGTTGACTTTATATGCCAGCTCTCTTTCGCTCTCGGCACCATCTACATTAGTGTAAGCCGCACAGTTGATGATTATTCCAGCAGAATTAACGGCTTGCTTCAATTGGTGAAGGTTTGTTATATCAAATTCCGGCAGGTCAAATACTTTAACGTCAAAGCCCCCCTGCCGGCAAGCTTTAGCCAAATCCGTGCCGAGCATCCCTTTGCCACCCAAGATTGCCAGCACTTCTTTAGCCATCTTTGCAGGCCCAGTCATAAGGGATGTGATTTTCATGCGGATGGGTGCGGAATTCATCCGGCTCGGAATAGTTGTACATCTCCGAGACCACATTCACTATATAGGCCTCGCTCTGTCCTACGCACATCCAGCCGTGCAGCACGCCGGGCGGTATTCTAAGTAGTCCTGGGCAATGCTCGCCGAGGTAAAGCTCGTTCACAGTTCCATAAGTTGGCGAATCCTTGCGCTCATCATACAGTGCGATTTTTACTATTCCCCTGACCACATAGAAATGGTCGGTCTGTTTCTTGTGGTAATGCCATGCCTTTACAACGCCGGGATAAGTAGTGGTAAAATAGACCTGGCCGAATCTATCAAACCACGGGTCGTCCGCACGCATAATCTCACCTAACCGGCCTCGCTCATCGGAAATAACCTTCGCTTGGCGAACAGCGACTCCCTCAATAAGCTTGCCCGAATTGCGAACAATCAGTCCCTCATCTGCAAAAACAATTTTTAGCGGCTCGATCTTTTTGCTCATTGTGGCGGCTCCTTCTCAACTAACTCATTAGCTCTACCCAGCGACTCAAATGTCCCCGCGTCTGTCCACCAGCCGTCGAGTATATCGTAAGCCAATAGGCCTTTCGCAATATAAGCGTTGTTGACATCGCTAATCTCAAGCTCGCCGCGAGCTGATGGCTTGAGCGTTCTTATAACATCGAATACTGAAGCGTCATAAAAATATATACCTGTCACTGCGTAATTTGATTTAGGCTTTTTCGGTTTTTCCACAATGCCGATAATCCTGTCACCAGAAATTTCCGCCACGCCAAACCGCTGCGGGTCTGTGACTTCCTTCAGCAGCACCATTGCTCCTTTCTTTTGAGCGGCAAATTTGGCTGCAAAGTCTTCAAGGCCGTCCTCAAAAATGTTGTCGCCGAGTATAACAATAATGTTGCGTTCATTTGCAAAGTTCTCCGCCAATCCCAAAGCCTGTGCAATGCCCCCCGCCTCATCCTGTACCTTGTACGTAAATCGGCAGCCAAAATCTTTTCCGGAGCCTAATAGACTCACTACATCTCCCATGTGCTCTATGCCGGTCACAATAAGGATTTCTTTAACGCCGATGGATGTTAGTTTTTCGATTGGATAGTAAATCATAGGCTTTTGTCCTATCGGAAGCAGGTGTTTATTTGTGACCTTGGTTAGTGGTCGCAGCCGCGAGCCAGTCCCGCCGGCAAGAATTACGCCCCTTAAATCCATAATGCTTCTCCTTTTAACCTCGACATAACTTGTCAAATTCTAATTCCTGCAAATCCTTAAGTCAATTACGGTCTTCCAGAACATCTGAACAAAGTTATTTCCCTACTCAGCCATTGTACAAAAACGTCAGATTATTACTATTTGTTTGTTGTTTCCAATCCTTCGACCGCTGCGTTCTCCAATATGAACGGCTGGCCCTGTTGTGTTTCAATTTTCACGTTCTTGAGCTTGATGCCTTTGGCATTGCGAATCGTCAGTCCGGTAGGTGCGGAGATGCGGACGTTTTCCAATACGACATCCGATATCTGACTCTCCGGCAGGCCGATGATGATGCCCGCTGATCTCTCGCAGGTAGCTGTTAGATTGCTGATGCGGATATTTCGATAGATAGGAGTCCCCTCGGCAACGGGCTGCGCTGCGTCCTCTTTGGGAGCGGAGCGCTGCACGGGGTCTTTTGCTGAGCTGTTCATGTAGTAGCAAGTGAATGTGATGGCTGGCTCAACATTCTTCATGGTGAT
>CAZIED010000271.1:0-3077 GCA_964538525.1 uncultured Pirellulales bacterium
GTCGATGACGCCGAGCGCTTCTGGCACGACTACGCCGAGCCGCCGACAGTTACGCTAACAAAAGCACCCGTCTCGAGCTCCGAACACCGAACACCGAACAATGAACAATGAACTCCGAACAACGAACACCGATGCAAAGTCTCTGCTTCGCTGGAGAAAACGCAATTCGTATTACTACAAATGGCTGGACAGAATTTATAAATTTGTTGTGCGACCTTCCAGCAGGGTTTTGCACATCGGCTGCGAGTGCGGCGACCTGCTGGCTGCTGTAAAGCCGTCTTATGGAGTTGGAGTCGATGCCGATCCGCAGGCTATAGAAGTGGCCAAATCGAGATATCCTCACCTGAACTTCTACGTGATGGACCCTCATGAGCTGGAAATAGCTGAAAAATTTGATTATGTTCTTATTTGCAACTCGCTGGGCAGGTGGCGTGACATTCAGCAGGTGCTGGAGCGTATCCGGCCGGTAACAGACGAAAGCACACGGATTGTGATAACATATTACAATTACCTTTGGGAGGGTATTTTGCGGCTGGGGTCGCTGCTGCGGATTCGCCAGGGATCCCGCCTTGCGGGAACCCAGCCCTATTTATATCAAAACTGGCTTCCGCCGGAAGATATTGAGAATTTACTGCGGTTAGCCGATTTTGACGTTATTCGCAAGGCATCCTACCTGCTTATGCCAAAACGGATTCCGCCGATAACCACATTTTGCAATTATTTTCTTTCTTTGCTGCCGGGTTTTCGCTTTTTTAATTTGGTGTATCTGGTTGTAGCACGTCCCGCCCCTGTTGCAATGCGTGACGAAGACCTGTCGGTTTCGGTTATTGTTCCGTGCCGAAATGAGCGTGGAAATATTGAAGATGCGATAAGGCGAATTCCTCAGATGGGCCGCTACACGGAGATAATCTTCGTTGACGGCAGCAGCACTGACGGTACTGCTGAGGAAATAGAGGCCCAGATGACAAAATATCCGCAGCGAAATATTCGTTTGATTCGACAATGCAGCCCCGCCGGCAAAGGCGACGCCGTGAGAAAAGGCTTTGCCGCGGCAAAAGGTGATGTGCTGGTTATTCAGGATGCAGACCTGACTGCGCCGCCGGAGGACCT
This sequence comes from uncultured Pirellulales bacterium, assembly GCA_964538525.1. Classification (GTDB taxonomy): domain Bacteria; phylum Planctomycetota; class Phycisphaerae; order Sedimentisphaerales; family Anaerobacaceae; genus CAZIED01. The sequence goes on from CAZIED010000271.1 coordinate 1,111, forward strand.
GCCGAAATTTTTTAGAGCCTTGCGTGACGGCAAGGGTGAGTTTATTAACGGCTCAAGGCTTATCTATCCGATGGAAAAACAAGCTATGCGGCTTTTAAATCTCCTTGCGAATAAGTTTTTCAGTGTACTATTTAGCTGGCTGCTGGGACAGCAGTTCAGAGATACCCTTTGCGGCACGAAAATGATTCGCAAAAAAAACTACGAAATGATAGAGGCCAATCGCTCATATTTCGGCGATTTTGACCCATTCGGCGATTTTGACCTTATCTTCGGGGCGGTAAAGCTGAACCTGAAGGTGGTTGAAGTGCCGTTGTCTTATCATGCCCGAACTTATGGCAAAACAAATATCAGCCGATTCAAACATGGCTGGCTGCTGCTGAAGATGAGCTGGATAGCGTTTAAGAAAATCAAGTGGCTTGGAAACCCCCAGTTAAACTGGGGGCTAAATAAAGAAGAGATTTAGCCCCACGTTTTACCCCTGCTTTCACAGGGGCAAGCTTGTCCCCGTGTAAACGGGGAAGGGGTCTTTTTCATACGTATGCCAATGACAGGTTGCCCGCCTAAATTAAGACTCCTGCCATACCGCGAATATGCCGGCGTGGACCGCAATGACCCGCTTCGATTCTATTTCTGTCCTATTTTAGGTAAAATGTTTCGCCGACGGATTGAATTGTGTCTGGCTGAATGCAAAGGGGGACATCGCATCCTTGAAGCAGGTTTCGGCTCCGGCATAACATTCCTGAATCTTCACGAAAATTATAAAGAAATTTACGGGCTTGACCTGAATGCCCCGGTTGAAGATGTAACAGCCGTGTTTGGGAAAAGACAAGTTGAAACGCATTTACAGAACGGCAGCGTATTATCCATGCCTTATCCTGACGATTTTTTTGACACGGTTTTAATGATAAGCATCCTCGAGCATTTAAAACCATCTGATCAAGTTCCGGCCTTTCGGGAGGTACGCAGGGTGCTAAAGCCCGGTGGCCAGGCGATATATGGCGTACCAATCGAACGCCGATTGATGGTAGCGATGTTTTGGCTGTTGGGTTTCAACATCCATAAGCATCACTTTTCCACCGAGAAGGATGTGCTCAACGCCGCCAATAGTGTTTTAGAAAAAGTAAGAGTTTCTAATATGCAAGGTGTTCCTTCACTCCTCGGACCGGTTTATGAAATCGGACATTTTATCAAGAAACAGCAGAAGTTATGAAAATCATTGAATGGCTGAAACAACCTGAAACCAGAGATATCACAGACTTCGACGACCCCGCTACTACTTTGCTGCATGCAAAGATTATACAAAAAAAGCTGTTTCTGAAAAATATATACATCGACTTTTATAAGCAGTTTAAAAAAGCAATCCCTGATTACGAAAAGAAATTCATTGTTGAGCTTGGAAGCGGCGGAGGTTTTATTAAAGAAGTGATGCCCGGCGTGATTACCTCCGATATTCTAAAGCTGCCTAACGTCGATAAGGTTTTCTCGGTCTGTAATATGCCCTTTGATGAGAAAAGCGTGGACGCCTTTGTTATGATTGATGTCCTTCATCACGTCACTGAGCCAAGAGCATTTTTTAAAGAGGCCCTGCGATGTCTAAAAGTCGGCGGGAAAACAATTATGATTGAGCCGGCAAACACGCTCTGGTCGAGGTTCATTTACAAGAACTTCCACCATGAGCTTTTCAACCCGCAGGCACGATGGGAGCTTCAAGAGGCAGGGCCGCTTTCGCATGGCAATGGTGCACTGCCGTGGATAATTTTCATACGCGACCGCAAAATATTTGAAGAAGAATTCCCAACGCTTCAAATAGTAAGCATTCACAACCATACACCCTTGCGATACCTGCTCAGCGGCGGCTTGACACTGCGGCAATTAGTTCCATCATTTACTTATCTGGCATTTAAGGTTATAGAATACATATTGTCGCCGCTCGATAATCTGTTAGGAATGTTTCAAACGATAGAGCT
>CAZIED010000272.1:0-1855 GCA_964538525.1 uncultured Pirellulales bacterium
GTCTTTCATATTCTTTAATTAAATCAGACACACGTAATTTCTACCTACAGAAGTCGAGAGTACTCTTCATCAATTTCATGAGCAATTTGTATAAGTTCCTTAAAGTGTTGTCGGGAGTCCTTACGAAAGATGTTAGCATCTTTCTTGTTGATTCTTGGTGATTTACCATTTTTGATAGATTTAAAGAAGTTTTCTAATTTTGAAATGGGATACTCTATGTCTTTGCAAGTATCTTTAACGCCTAGGTAAGTTTCCCAGTCAATATTTCGTTTCGCGAGAGCTTTCTGGAAATCATTAATAGCTTTTCTGATGAGGTTCAAGTGAACTAATCCAAAGTCAGGAGTATATTTATCTGGATTGGAAATGCTTTCATATATTTTTTCAAAATAGTAGTGAACAATCTGTGGGAAACAGTCTTCTAGTTTTTCATTAATAAATTTTTGCTTATGCTCCGTTTCTTCTTTTTTTAATTTGTCTATGATTGATATTAGAATAGAGCGTATACCAGTGTTTTGGTCAGCAATACATTTAGATATGTCTATATCTTTAAATTGGTGTGAACCGTTGCTGTAAAACGTTAGAAGTTGGAAGCCTTTATAGTTTAATGTTGCTCGCGATATATAGTGATAGGAGAGGGATTTTCTGTGGTTTCTCTTTGTTGGGTGGCCAATTGCGTCATTTCTTATATTCCTTATGGTTTGGAGTTTTTGAAAATTCTTAAATTCAATAATCCCATAACCGAGCGATTCGTTCAGATTCTTTGTTGCGTCTTGTTGTAAAAACAAAGATTGTAACAAACCATAAACCGCCAAATAAAGAATTCCAAAATCCTCTTTAAACTCTTTATTAACAAAGGATTTAATCGCAAGTTCAGTATCTTCGATAACATTCATAGAGCTGCAAAGTTGGTTCCATAAACCTTTGTCTTTTAAAAGATGGTGTTGTTTTAACGGTTTATTAGTATATTGACGGATAATCTGGACAAGTTTATAAAGCCCCTTTCGTGATCTTCCGACTTTTCGTTCACCTTTTTTACTTGCATTAATCAATTTTTCCCTCCTTTGTTAAAAAGAAAATGTTCAACTTTTTTACTGCTTTTTGTAGTATTGCATAGCTTCGGGGATAAGGTCTATGATGTTCTGGATTCGGGTTTCATCGGCTGGGTGCGTGCTTAAAAATTGCGGCAGTCGCGGCCCTTTATTTTCAGCAGACATCCTCTGCCAAAAGGTGACGGCCTCATGCGGGTCGTAGCCGGCCATAGCCATAAAGATTAGGCCGAGCCGGTCCGCCTCATTTTCGTGCAATCTGCTATAGGGAAGCAAAACGCCTAACTGCGTTCCTAATCCGTAAGACAATTTGAAAAGCTCCTGAGTCTGGGCGGGCTTTGTCTCCACGGCTTTTTCTAAAGCCATGCCGCCCATATCGACCAAAAGTCCCTGCGTCATTCTCTCTGAGCCGTGCTTGGCGAAGGCGTGCGCAATTTCGTGGCCCATTACAACGGCAAGGCCGGCCTCGTCTTTGGCGACCGGCATCATGCCGGTATAGACCACGACTTTTCCGCCCGGCATACACCATGCGTTGACGTTGGGGTCTTCGACGAGATTAAATTCCCATTTATAGCCCTCGATTTTATCCATGCAGTAGTGTTCCGTGCAGTACCGCTCTAATGCGGCTCGGATACGCTTGCCCACGTGTTTGACCATTTTGGTCTGCTCGGCGTTACTGCTGATTTTATGCTGGCCGAGGAACTCGTCGTAGGATTGAAAGCTCATGGAGTTAATAAGGGAATCCGGCACGATATTGAATTGCTGTCTGCCGGTGATTTCGACCTCCGTGCAGGAGCTTTGCAAAAGCA
>CAZIED010000272.1:1955-3054 GCA_964538525.1 uncultured Pirellulales bacterium
TGATTGAGCAGGTTTATCGCTTCAATCGGCGTAAGATTATTTAAATCTGTCGCTGCGAGCTTATCGAGGATGCTCTTATGTTTTTCCACAAAGAGCAAGTCTTCATTCGGCTGTTTTGTTTTGTGGAGAGCAAGGCGGTCGCCGGTCGCTTCTTTGGCAAAGCTGGCTTCAAGCTCCTGCAGGATTTCGGCGCCTCGCCTGACAATCGATTTCGGCACACCAGCCAGCTTGGCGACATGCAGACCATAGCTTTTGTCGGTTCCGCCGGGCAGAATCTTGTGCAAGAAAACAACTTCATCCATCCATTCGCGAACGGCCACGTTACAATTTTTGATGTTCGTAAATAGCTCCGCAAGCTCCGTCAGCTCGTGATAATGCGTAGCGAAAAGTGTTCGGCACTTAATGTTATTTGCGATGTGCTCGGTAATCGCCCAGGCAAGTGCAAGGCCGTCGTAGGTGCTGGTGCCGCGGCCGACTTCATCGAGAATAACGAGGGACTTTTGCGTAGCGTTATTGAGAATGTTTGCGGTCTCGGTCATTTCAACCATAAAGGTCGATTGGCCTCGAACAAGCTCATCGGAAGCACCAACACGTGTAAAGATTCTATCGACAAGGCCTATTGTGGCCTGGGAGGCTGGGATAAAAGAGCCGGCCTGAGCCATGAGGACCAAAAGGGCATTTTGTCTTATGTAGGTGCTTTTGCCTGACATATTTGGGCCTGTGATGACAAGGATGTCACCGGCTCCGCTGCCGAGATCAATGTCATTGGGTACAAACTCCGAGCCAAGCGTTTCAGCCAAAACCGGATGTTTTCCATCGCGAATGATAAGCTCGCCGCCATCGGTCATTTTAGGACGGATATAGTTTCGCCGTTTGGCTAAATATGCCAGCGCAGCAAGGCAATCGCACTGGGCAAGCGTATCGGCAAGGGCCTGCAATCGGCTTATGTATCCGGCAGCCTGCCTTCGGATCTGGTCGAAAAGCTCTTGCTCTAATTCGAGTGCCTTTTCATCAGCACTGAGCGCCTGTGTTTCGTATTCTTTAAGCTCCTCGGTGATATAGCGTTCGGCGTTCTTGATGGTCTGCTTACGGACGTAAT
>CAZIED010000273.1:0-3050 GCA_964538525.1 uncultured Pirellulales bacterium
GGTTTTTCTGTTCGTGGATTGTCACTGGTGACAATGACAATATCAGCCAATTCCTCAGCGACCTTAGCCATGCGGGGACGTTTGGTTCTGTCCCTATCTCCGCCACAGCCAAAGACAATAATTAGTCTGCCTTTGCACAGAGGCTTTAGCGTAGTTAAAACATTTTTCAAGGCATCATCGGTATGTGCGTAATCAACAAGAACGTGACTCGCCGCTCCCCTCGACTCCGCTCGGGGCAGGCGTCGCTCATTAACCGGCACAACAGGTGTGCCGGCTAAACATCGTCCCTCGTCCCTCGTCCCTTGTCCCTCGTCTGTCTCATTAACCCTGACCCCTGACTCCTGACCCCCGATCCCTGGAAAATCAACTTTTTCTAATCGGCCAGGAACGCCCTGCAAGGCAGAAAGGCCGGATGCTACAGTTTTCAAATCGAAGCCTGCTGCAAGGCACAAGCCGGCTGCAGCAAGGTGATTGCTGACGTTATGAAGACCCAGTAACGGGGTCTTAACTCGTGATTCGTAATTCGTGACTCGTGACTCGCAATATTTTAAAACAAAGACTGTTCCATTTATGTCCATCGACTCGATGTGAGCAGTAATATCAGCCGGTTCGTCAATGGCGTACCACAAAACTCTTGCCCGTGTCTTCTCGGCGATGTGCTTTGACTGCGGCGATTGACGGTTCAGAACCGCTGCCGCATCGGGCGAAAGAGCGGAAAAAAGTTTCGTTTTGTCTGCCAAGTAATTTTCTAAAGTTTTATGGTAGTCTAAATGATCGCCTGTGAGGTTAGTGAACGCAGCGGCCTTGAAATCAATTCCCGCAAGGCGATTCTGCGAAAGTGCATGACTGCTGGCCTCAATAACCATATATTCGCAGCCGGCCTTTACCATTTCTTTCTGAATACATGCGATTTCCAGGCAGTCCGGCGTTGTCATTGAAGCCTGGCAGACGGCTGAGCCTGTATCGTATTCAACGGTGCCGATGAGGCCGCACCTTTTACCGGCTGTTTGGATTACCGACCGGACCAAACATGCCGTAGTGGTTTTGCCGTTTGTGCCGGTGACGGCGAGGTTGATTAGCTGCGAAGCGGGATTACCCGCCTTTGCCTGTGCCAGAAGGCCAGCCGCTTCCGATGAATCCTCCACGTCGATAATCTCGATGCTCGATGCTCGATGCTGGATACCGTCACCACAGGGGTGGCGGCTAAACCGTTGGCAAACGATGTATTTTGCGCCTTTGGCGATGGCCTGGCCGATAAAGTCGTGGCCGTCACAGTTTGTGCCTTTGATAGCCACAAAGACATCGCCGGCTTTAACCAGCCGCGAATCGATACGAATTTCCGCTGTTTTATCCGAAGAGACAAGATTCAATAGTTCGTCAAAAGTCATAATGTTATGCTACTATAGATTTTCGCATATTTTAGCTGGTGAAGAAAAAATTGCGATGAAAATCCGTAGTTTTGTGTTTATAATCAGCAGGTAAGTTTTTGAAAATCGAGGGGAACGACTCGTCATGGCGAAGGCCAAGCCGTAGCCAGAAAGGAATAGAAATATGAAGATTCGGTATATTGTTTTTGTGCTGATTTTAGCCGTTGCCGGTTTTAGCAAAGCGGCGTCGGAAGAAACGGAATATTTTGCGGTGTTTATGGATGGCAAAAAGGTTGGCCACGCCATTCACAGCCGTGTTGAAGCCGACGGAAAAGTTACAACTTCTGAAAAAGTCAGCATAACCTTGAGCCGAGCCAATGTTCCAGTGACTATCAGTATGACGGAGACCGGCATCGAAACTGTCGATGGTAAGCCTGTGGGTTTTGAAGTTATTCAGGACCTGGGGATAATGAGCATGAAGTCGGCAGGAACGGTGGACCCAAACGGTACGGTAAATGTTACAACAAAGATGATGGGCAATGAGCAAAAAAGCACGATGCAATGGCCGAGCGGAGCGGTAATGACCGAAGGCTTGGAGCGGCTTTCAAAAAAACAAGGCCTTAAAGAGGGCACAATATATAAAGCTCAGCTATTTAGTCCCTCAATTATGCAGGTCTTCGATGTAAATGTTAGTATTGGTCCAAAACAAACTGTTGATTTGCTGGGTCGTGTTGTCACTTTGACAGAGGTGAAAAATTCCTACAATATGCCGGGAGCCGGTCAGATAGTCAGCACCAGCTTTGTGGATGATGACTATAAGGTACAAAAGAACATTACGCCGATAGCCGGTATGCAGGTGGAGATGATTGCCTGCGCCGAAGCGTTTGCGCTGGGTAAAAACGATGTGTTTGAGGTGGTTGATAAGCTGTTTTTAGCAAGTCCTGCGCCATTGGATGATGTCATCTCGGCCAAGTCGATTACTTACATTTTAAGCACGGCAGCAGAAGCGAATGACCTGACGATACCCTCAAATGACAATCAAAAGGTACAACGGCTGGATGCCGGCAAAATAATGGTTACGGTTGAGCCTGTCGCGGCACCTTCTGGAGCGACCTTTCCTTACAAAGGCCGGGACAAGAGGCTTTTGGATGCGATCAAACCCACAAGGTTTCTGCAGAGTGACAACGAGAAAATAATCGGCTTTGCCCGTCGTGCTGTTGGTGATACAAAAGATGCGGCTGAAGCCGTCAAGAGGATCGAAGCGTTCGTTGCTGATTACATCGAAGATAAGAGCCTCTCAATTGGCTATGCCTCGGCGGTTGAGGTTGCCGACAGCAGGCAAGGCGACTGCACCGAGCACGCGGTGCTTACCGCGGCTTTGTGCCGGGCCGTGGGAATACCGGCACAGGTGGTGACGGGTATCGCTTATGTGAAGGAATTTGCCGGCGTAAAGGACACTTTTGGTGGCCACGCGTGGGTGCAGGCCTACGTCGGTGGAGACAATGGAAAATGGGTGGGCCTTGATGCAGCATTTAAAGGTTCCGGAAGAGGAGGCTATGAAGCCGGTCATATTGCTCTTGCATCCGGCAACGGCAATCCCGAGGATTTGCTCAATGTAGCCACCACCTTGGGACGGTTCAAGATCGAGAAAGTGACAGTCAATAGAGACTCAAGACCAAAGAC
>CAZIED010000274.1:0-3048 GCA_964538525.1 uncultured Pirellulales bacterium
ACATTGACTGCGGTGCCCCAGTCATCAGGGATACCTTCAATTTTTCGATAGCTGATGGCACGTTTGCCGTTCCACGAATTAAAGACCGCCCCTATTGCGCCCCAAAGCTGCTCCTGCGGGTCATCTGGAAAATCCTTTTTAAGGATATGTTTTATCTTTTTCTTGAAGGTGTCAGCCAGTTGCTTGAGGTCGTCGGTTGACAGGTCGGTATCGACCTTTGCTCCTTTTTCTTCTTTGAGCTTTTGCATTTCGTGTTCGAGCTGCCTACGGATGCCTTCATCCTCCTTCGGCTCGATACCAGCCGCCTTTTCCATAACGACGTCGGAGTACATCATAATCAGCCGTCTATAGGCATCATAAACGAATCGTTCATTACCTGTTTTAGCGATAATGCCGGGAATTGTTGCGGATGTTAATCCGATATTTAATATTGTCTCCATCATTCCGGGCATCGAGCTGCGAGCTCCGGAACGAACTGATAACAAAAGCGGATTTTTAAGGTCGCCGAAGCGGCTGCCCATGATTTTTTCTACTCTTTTAAGAGCAGCCTCGACATCTTCTTTTAGACCTTTCGGGTACTTGCCCTTGGTATTCATAAAATGGGTACAGATCTCTGTAGTAATAGTAAATCCCGGCGGAACAGGAATAGCTAACCGAGACATTTCGGCCAAGTTAGCGCCTTTGCCGCCGAGGAGCTCTTTCATTTTTGCATTGCCGTCAGCACGGCCAGCACCAAAAAAATACAACATTTTTTTTGCCATTAGAAAAATCTCCTTTAACGAACAAGACATACGAAAAATTCAGGACGGATTAATATAATCTCCTGCACTTTTGATGTCAATATCACGGGAAAGTTTTTTGGGGATATCCAAGGAACACCGTATCCTTTTGATGATTTCTTATTACAAAGCAGCAAAGGAACAGAGGCACAAAGGCACAGAGGTACAAAGGAACAAAGGCACAAAGGAACAGAGTCTCCTTTGTGCCTATTTTTACAAAGAGACGTTTATTTTGTGGAGAATTTATGCACGGTCTGCGACGTATATTTTTCGCCTGGTTTCAGAACAACCGATGGGAAATTCGCCTTATTCGGAGAATCCGGGAAGTGCTGCGTTTCCAGGCAGAAACCGTAATTCTTCTTATATACCTTGCCGGCTTTGCCGGTTATTGAGCCATCGAGGAAGTTGCCTGTATAGAACTGTATCCCGGGCTCAGTGGTATAGATTTCCATTACCCGTCCCGAAGTCGGCTCATATACTCTTGCAGACAGAGCCAATTTGCCGCCGCCGCTATTGAGGACAAAATTATGGTCGTAGCCGCCCGGCACTTTATCAATGCGTGAACCGATAGTCTCAGGCTTGGTAAAGTCCATCGGCGAATCCTTGACGCTCTTTATTTCGCCGGTCGGTATCAGCCCCTCATCAACCGGAGTATATTTATCCGCTTTGAGCATAAGCTCATGGCCGAGGATATCGCCACTACCCTGGCCGGCTAAATTCCAGTAGGCATGATTTGTAAGATTGACGATTGTAGTCTTATCAGTTTCGGCCTCATAATTAATCTTCAGCTCGTTATCCTTTGTCAACGCGTAGGTAACCCTGCTGGTGAGAGTGCCCGGGTATCCTTCTTCGCCGTCTTTGCTGATATAGGTGAGCTTGACCATTGCGGTGTCACCTTTGGCTTTAACGTCCTCGGTCTTCCATACAACCTTGTCGAAGCCTTTGATGCCGCCGTGCAGATGATTGGCCCCGTTGTTTGCCGCAAGTTTATATTCGACGCCGTCGAGTGAAAATTTGGCCTTTCCGATGCGATTGGCGTATCTGCCGACTATCACACCAAAATAGGGGTGGTCTTTAAGGTAACCATCGAGCTTATCGAAGCCGAGCGTAACATCCGCAAATTTTCCGTTCTTATCCGGCACCTCCAGCGATACTAAAATCGCCCCATAATTCATAATTTTGGCTGTAAGACCGCCGGGATTCTTCAGCGTGTATAGAATAACACTTTGCCCATCGGGCGTTTGCCCAAAAGATTCTTTAGCTACACTCATTTCCGTTATCTCCTTGTCAGTTTTTTCCTTGACTTCGGGTTTTTCTGTAGCGCCTTGAGTCCCGCAGCCGATGCTGAGCAGGCTAACCACCACTACCCAAACAAAAGCGATCTGAATGCTCCTTTTCATTTTTCTTACTCCTTATTTATTTGTTGAATTTCTCCGATATTCGACATCTAGTGTCTATAAAACGAGGCCGAAGGGGTTCGAACCCTCAACCTTCGGATCGACAGTCCGATGCTCTAGCCAATTGAGCTACGGCCCCATAATTTCTATTGGAAATCCTAAATCCAAAATTCTAATTCCAAAACGTTTTGGTCATTTGTTAATTTGAATTTTGGATCCTTCGACTTCGCTCAGGACAAGTTTGTTTAGAATTTAGATATTAGGATTTAGAACTTACCTCAATAGCATCAACTACCTCTGCAATAATACCTTACGAATAAGCTGCGTAAACACTCTGCGTAGTTTTATTAATATATCCGTTCAGCCGCCTTGATGTCAACTCCTGTAAAACATCAAAAGCGATTATTTTCCGGCGGTTCTTGGGCGCCTTAATAAAGGTTGAGACTTGCTGTCTTTTTTATGGTTCTGCTGTATGATTTTCATCGCCTTTTTTACGTCTGCTACCTTCAAAATGCCCGTAGTCCGCCCGCCTTTGGCGCCTGCTGTACAGTATGCGTAGCCAATATTTACGTGATTTTTGGCCAGCTTCTCCGCAACCGAGGCAAGTGCACCGGGTCTATTATCCAGGGTTACACACAAAACTTCAGTCTCATTATAAGGCATGTTTAATTTTGACAGCACCTCTCTTGCTTTATTCGGCTCAGTAAAAACTATTCTCATAACCCCATGCTCCTCGGAATCCATCATGGTTATGGCTATGATGTTAATCTTGGCACGGGCAAACTCACCAAGCACCTGAGCCAGAACGCCCGGCTTATTGACCATAAAGATCGAAAATTGTGTCTCAACATACATAATCTTGACCTCTCCAA
>CAZIED010000275.1:0-3031 GCA_964538525.1 uncultured Pirellulales bacterium
CGTTTCTGTCTTCGACAGAAGACACGGGGGCTCCGGTCGAAATGACAATGAGTCTGTTCTACAGATCATTTTGATATTTAATCTTCTTGATCGTGCTCAGCGGCTATTTTTTCAGCGGCCACGAGCTTGTCGTCGGGTTTGAGCTTAATCAGTCGCACGCCCTGCGTGTTTCTGCCGATCGAGCGGATTTCGTCAAGGCCGGTTCGGATAATCATGCCGTTGGCCGTTATCATCATTAAATCGTCTTTGCCCTGCACGGCTTTGAGTGAAACGACTTTTCCGTTGCGTTCGGTTGTCTTTATATTTTTCAGTCCGATACCGCCTCGGCTTTGTGGCCGATAGCTATCCATACTGGTTCGCTTGCCGTAGCCGTTTTCACATACCGTGAACAAGGCAGACTTTTCCTCAACAATTACCATGCCTACTACCATGTCTCCTGGACGTAGTTTAATACCCTTTACGCCTCGTGATGCTCTGCCCATCGAACGAACCTCGCTTTCGTCGAAGCGTATGGTCATTCCGTCACGCGTGCCAAGAATGATATGGTCTTTGCCCGTTGTCAGCACGACGCCGATTAACGCATCGTTCGGTTCAAGATTGACGGCAATAACGCCCGTTGTTCTCGGATTGCCGTAAGCCGATAGTTTGGTTTTTTTAACAAGGCCGTTTTTTGTAGCCATAATGAGCAGCAGGCCGTTCACTTGCTTTTCAGAATCGCCGTTGAAGCTGCTGACGTTGATTATGGATGCAATTTGCTGGTCGCCAAGATTTAAGAGGTTTGCAATGTTTCTGCCTTTGCTTTGTCGTGACATGCTTGGGACATCATAGACCTTCAGCCAATAGCATCTGCCGCGATTGGTGAAGATGAGCAGATAATCGTGAGTTGAAGCGGTGAACAGGTGCTGAATGAAATCGCCTTCTTTGGTGTCGGAGCCGATTACGCCCTGGCCGCCGCGGCCCTGTTTGCGATATGTATCTATCGGCATGCGTTTTACATATCCATCATGACTTACCGTAACGATGACTTCCTCCTCGGCGATGAGGTCTTCGATTTCAAACTCCTCGATTTTGCCGGCTATCTTTGTCCGCCTTGCGTCACCGTATTTCTCTTTTATTTCGTGGATGTCTTCACGGATAATATCCAGCAGCACCTCTTCGCTTGCCAGTATTGCCTCATAGTTTTTTATTTCCTCTGTGAGGTCCGCATATTCTTTGGCGAGCTTCTCCATCTCCATGCCCGTTAGCCTCTGTAGCTGCATGGTCAAAATCGCATCCGCCTGCGGGCCGGTGAGAAAGTGCTTGCCTTTGCTTTTTTCCTTGACGAATTCCGTCGGAAGAATCTTCTTCAATGTTTCTGCTTCCGCCAAACGCAGAGGTTTTTCCATCAGGCTCAGCTTTGCTGTTGGCGCATCGGGTGACTTTTTTATCAGCTCGATGATTTCGTCAATATCACTAACTGCCAGGATGAGGCCTTCGAGAATATGAGCTCTATTTCTGCATCTTTTCAACAGGAATTTGCAACGCCTGCGGATGATGGTTTTACGGTGGTCGATAAAATAGTTGAGCAGATGCTTAATGTTAAGCGTTTCAGGTCTGTTGTTGACCAATGCGATGTTTGAGATAGCAAATGTGCTTTGCAAGGCTGTGTATTGGAACAGCTTGTTTAGCGCGATTCTTTCGTCAGCGTCTTTTTTCAGGTCAACGACTATCCGCAGGCCGTGACGATCCGATTCGTCCCTGACGTCGGCAACTTCCGGTAGCTGGTTGTTATGAACGCATTCCGCGATTTTGGAAACGATGGTGGTCTTAACAACCATATATGGAATTTCGGTTATTATGATTCTTGTTTTGTCTTTCTTGGTAGTTTCGACTTCGGTCTTGGCTCGGATAGTTAAGTGACCTCTGCCTGTGGTATAGGCTTCTATGATGCCTTTTTTGCCGCAGATCATACCGCCGGTGGGGAAATCCGGTCCCGGCAGCTTTTCCATAATATCTTTAAATCCACAGTTTGGGTCATCAATAGCCAAAAGAAGCGCGTCGCAGATTTCCGCGATATTATGAGGTGGAATGTTGGTAGCCATACCGACCGCAATTCCAGTAGTACCATTGACCAGCAGGTTGGGAAACTTTGAAGGAAGAACTGTCGGCTCGGTGCGTGTTTCATCGTAGTTGGGCACGAAATCCACGGTGTCGTAGTCGATATCTTCCATCATTTCCGTAGATGCACGGGTCATTCTGGCTTCGGTATATCGCATGGCAGCGGGGGGGTCGGCGTCGATACTGCCGAAGTTACCCTGCGGGTCGATTAGCGTATAGCGCATATTCCAGTCCTGTGCCATACGCACAAGTGTTCCATAGATAGCCTGGTCGCCGTGCGGGTGGTAGTTGCCGCCGGTATCGCCGACGATTTTGGCGCACTTACGATGTGTGCTTCGAGGCCCCAGATTCAGGTCGTTCATTGCTACCAGAATTCGACGTTGAGAGGGTTTCAAGCCGTCTCGAACGTCCGGCAGGGCGCGTGAAACAATTACACTCATTGCGTAGTTGAGGTATGAATTCTTAAGCTCGTCAAGAATCCGCATATCCTCAAAACGCTCTTGTTTTTGTTGAGCTTCTTTCATAATTCGAGCAAGTAAGATACACTTAATTATATGGAAAGTCAAGAATGCGTAAGATGTGCGGAAATTTTCCTTTTATTTTTTTGCTTCTGAGGAAAAATGGATTATATTTTATGTAGGAGTGTTGTGAGGTGAGTTTTTATATATAGCCATAATACTCCTTCCTTCTCTCTAAAAAGGGGGGCAGACTGACCGGTCAAGCGACAGGTATAATTGGGGGGTCACTGTCTCCCTTTTTTTTATGCGCATTTAGAGCCTATCCGAATAACCGGGTCGTTATGAGGCCGAGCGAAAAGTTCGAGGACAAGGCGGCAGGTGAAAAAATGCCCGGAGGCGTGGTTGACGCCACGGTGAGGATATTTTCAGCCGACAACGCAGGCATCAAATGCTACTCTGCGTAGTAGCCCCGCCTT
>CAZIED010000276.1:0-3031 GCA_964538525.1 uncultured Pirellulales bacterium
AAGCTGGAACTACGAAGGATGAAAGCTGCTGCGGAGGACGGGTCCATTCTCCGTAGTACTACGAAGGATGAATCGCTACGTAGCACGAGCTTGAAAGGAACTGAACGGTGAGTGACTACGAAACTATTCAAAGAAGACGCAATATTGTTGTTGGCATTTTTGTGATAGTGGCGGTAGCCGCTCTGGTGTGGCTTATATTTAAGTTCGGCGATTTGCCGGCAACGGTAAGCAGATTCAATTCCTTTGAAGTATATGTTCAATTTTCCAAAGCTCCGGGCGTACAGCAGGATACGCCTGTACAATTTTGCGGGTATCAAATCGGCAGAGTTACACAGGTCATGGCTCCTGAAATACGTCAAGACCTGGAAACCGGACGCAAGTATCATCAGTCGATAGTTGTCCTCAGTATTGATAAAAAATATGGCACTATTCCCTCCAATGTTGAAATCAAATTAATGACGCGAGGTTTAGGCAGCAGTTACATTGAGCTTGCAGTTGACCCGTCGAAGCTGCCGGCCCAGCCGATGGAACCGAATCGGCCTGAAACGAGATTCCTGGTTAACGGAATGCGAAAGCAAGGCTCGACAGGCATGACAAGTGAATTCTTTCCCGAAGAAAGCCAGAAAAAGCTGGACCAGCTTATTACGAGCCTAAAGACTCTTTTAGACAACGCTAATGATGTTATCGGCGACCCGAATAATAAACAAAATCTCAATAAAACTTTGGCCAATCTTACCGAGGCAACGAAGCAGGCCACGCAGACTATCCAGCGGGCCGAATCGGCGATAGAGGAATTCCGAAAATTTGCTGTGGCCGGTACTGACACTTTGCACAGTGTTGATGCCAAGACAGAAAAGCTCATTACTGCCCTTATTAAAACGAGCGATGAATTAAGTAAAGCGACATCGGAATTGCGATTGATTTTGGAGAAGGTAAACACCGGCCAGGGCACCGTTGCCAAGCTCGTCAATGATGGACGATTATATGAAAGCTTGCTTAAGACAACCGAGCAGATTCAACTGTTGTTGGAAGATGTAAAGTCGTTCATTGCTGATGCTCGAAGCAAAGGCGTGCCCCTCAAGCTGAAGTGACATCAGCCATATAATTGAACGTTTGGCTGGCGGGAATTGCGGGAGCTGCAATAATTGTGTATTGAAGAGGAAAGGGGTCAGGGGTCGGGATAGCCGGTGTGCTACTCTGAATTAACCAGGGATTACGTTGGTCGCACAAGGGCCTTTCTTGCCCTGTCCGATCTCGAACTGAACCCTCTGGCCTTCCTCAAGACTGGCGTAGCCGTTCATCTTGATTTCCGTGTGATGAACGAACAAGTCTTCGCCGGCGACATCGGGCGTGATAAATCCAAAGCCTTTTTTACCATTAAACCATTTTACTATACCTGTACTCACTACTGTGCTCCTTTGGCCTACTAACGGCCGTAAATCCTGTCTCCCGTATTTTTGAAGAGAATATTCTTGAGAGACGTAAGAATATACCCCAATAAGCATATATTGTATCGGAGAACCAACCGGGCGTCAATAAAAATAAATTAAAAATAATCATGGGGGATTGGCGTTGTGAGGGGTGAGAAAATTACACCTTATTAACCATTTCACCATTTGATAACGTGACCAGGCATTACTTTGCTATTTTTCGCGTTAGTTTACTATTTAGCAGCAGAGTCAGCTGGATGAATAGGCCGGCAGCCACGAGGGCAAGGGTGAACCAATAAGGCTGGTATAGGCCGACGTTCTTTGCGAGGTATCCGCCTGCACCTGAGCCGATAATGATGCCAGCAGAGATTGTGGCCTCATGAATAATCATCTGGACCGACCTCCTTTTGGCGCCGCAGGTGCCGTAATAAAGGTGCGAGCTATAGGCAAAGCCGAAACTACAGCCCATGAGGACGAACAACAGGAAAAAAATCGGAAGCGTTCGGCCATAGATTGTCAGCACAAGTGACACCAAAAGCAATACCTGGCCAGCGAGCAAGAGAGCGGATTTAAGGTGCCAGAAGATAAATTTGCCCGCGGCTGTCAATACTGCAAACTGGAAAATGCCGAACACGGCGGTTAATATTCCAAACCAGACTTCAGAAAAGCCCATGTTTGTAAAAAGCAGTGCAAACTGTGAGCGCAAAACACCCAAGCAGGCGCAGGCACTAAATAGTACAATACGAGCCATCCAGCGGAAGAGCATCAAAGCGGCTCTATCCTCACAGCCGACCACGATACGGTTGGTCCCAACCCCCATCAAGTCGGGGGCAAAAAGAGTTGCGTGAACGGAGCCATCACTTGCTTGGCTTATAAACAAAAAGCAGAATATCAGGCATGCAGCAGCAAATATAACAGGAAAAGGCGTGCTTGCCTCGACGAGAACACCAGCCAGTAGCGGACCTATGATGGATGCGCCTGACCATGTACAGTTATATGTTCCGAGCCGGCGATTTAAGGCTGCTCCTTCAAGGTCTTCGGATACCCAGCTCATAAGAAACGGCCAATATAGTGACAAGGCGGCGCCGGCCAATGTGCCGACTGCAATTATTACCCAGATCAAAACTGCATTACCGGAAAACCCTCCGGATAGAATCACATAAACCATAATGCTGATTGCCAAAGCTGATGCAAAGTTGACAGCGGCTGCAATGCGAGTCGTATTTTTGGGATTGTGTTCGCCCATGGCTGCTCCTGCCAGCAGCAGACAAACCATATAGCCGAGCATATTGGCTGCCCAGGCATAGCCGACATGACCTTCGGTGCCGCCGATGTTGCGAATGACAAAGGGCATGGCTGTCCACCATACGCTCAGCGCTATGGACATCGCAAACGCTGCGCAGTACAGCAGCCAAACGCCTCGCAGGGCCTTTGCCGGTTTTTTGACTAATACATTCTCCATTGCCTTGACCTTAAAGTGTGGCATTCTACCGTCGCTATGGCGGATTGCAATAGGATTATGGCGCAGCGGCAATATTAGAGCCTGTCCGAATAACCCGCTCTATTGCGGCCGGCTGCAAAGCTCGTGCTACGTAGCGTCC
>CAZIED010000277.1:0-3027 GCA_964538525.1 uncultured Pirellulales bacterium
ATTATAAATCAATTCTTTTTCCGATTTTAACTTATCTAACGCCAGCAGATGCGCCCTGCATAAATCGTCGATATGGATGTAATCACGGATGCAGGTTCCGTCGGGTGTGGGATAATCTGTGCCGTAGATTTTGATTTCGCTGCGTTTTCCCATCGCTGCCTGTATGACCCGCGGAATCAGGTGGGATTCCGGCCGATGGTCTTCGCCGAGTTTGGAGCTTGCTCCTGCTCCGCAGGCGTTAAAGTATCGAAGCGTCGCGTAACGCAGCTTGCCCACCCGGCTTTGATAGTGACACATCCTTTCGACGGCCAGCTTTGTTTCGCCATAAGGATTGATCGGCTGTTTCGGTGCATCTTCGGTAATAGGCACCTTTGTCGGCATGCCATATATCGCTGCGGTGCTGCTGAAGACAAATTTCCCCACACCGGTTGCTTCCATTGCTGATAAAAGATTCTGCGTATTGGAGACGTTATTGTGATAGTATTTAAGCGGCAGCTGCACCGATTCGCCGACCTCGATAAAAGCGGCAAAGTGCATCACGGCCTCGATTTTGTGCTTCTTGAGCGTTGTAACAAGTAATTCGTAATCGGCCAGGTCGCCCTTGATAAGCTCAAAGCCGGCAACTGCTGCTCTGTGGCCTTTGCTGAGATTGTCGAAAACTATCGGCTCGCAACCGGCGGCAGCAAGCATGGCCGTCATGTTACTACCGATATATCCTGCTCCGCCGCAAACTAATACTCTCATAACTCGTTACTCGAAAATTCGAATATCTAAATCCTAAATCCTAAGCAAATTCAAATGACAAAAATTCAAAACACAAAACGTTTTGGTTATTTGGACATTTGAATTTTGGATTTGTTTAGTGCTTCGGATTTAGAATTTAGGATTTGTTCTTCAACTCGTTTCAAAATTTCTGTTGCAAGTTTTGTATCCTTACCCAAATCGATCCATTCCATGTGTCTTTTCTGCTCGGGACTGAGTATGAGCCTTTGCGTTGATAGGCTGCTTTTGGAAAATATTTGATATGCCTGCGAGCCAGTGACGGCTTGATGCTGCGGGAGATTTAGTCTATGAACCAGCACATCGCAGTCAATATATAGACCTTCGCTCTGCTGGCTTATGCGCAGTTGAACGGTTCTTCGAATGGCGTGAAGATTAGCCTCAGCGGTGTTGAAAGCTCCCACGTTGTCACTGCGCCAGAGCTCAAAGAATTGCGCCCCCCGAAGAGGTTTTGTTGTTATAAGGCCGGTCTCGACGTCAGCCTTTTCGATAGTAAAGTACATCTTGGCCAAAACATCTTCGGCTATTTGCATGGCCTCTGCCTTGTTTGCGTCCGGCACTACCAAACCTGTGGTAGGAATTTCGATTTTCGATTTTCGATTTTCGATTTTTTCAATAGAAGGTTCTGCACAACCTGCAAATATAAGTGCACAAGTCATAAGGGCATAAGGCATAAGTGTATAGTTCGGAGTTCGGAGTTCAGTGTTCAGTGTTCGTAGTTCTGTCCTTTGTGCCTTTGCCTCTTTGTGCCTATGTGCCTTTACTCTTATGCTCTTTTCATCTTTCATGCGGCTGATTATATATTCAGTGAGTTTGTAACACAAGCACGATTATGAAAAATAGGATTGTTTCAAATCATCAAATGAGCTTTAGTTTGCCGGACTTTTGCTCGCTTCGGCTGCGCGAACGATCCCAAGAATTGCCTTAGAAAAGCGTTTTTCTTGAGCTTGATAAAAAAATCCCAAAAATCCAGATTTTTCTCTTGACATCTATGTTACACATGTAACAATATGCTATATTACATATGTAACATAAAGGAGACTGACGTGAAGAAAACACCGCGAATTTCCGAAGCAGAGTGGGAGATTATGAAACTTCTTTGGGGGGATTCCCCCCAAACAGCCAACAATATCGTGGAGGTTCTTTTAAAGAGAACATCTTGGCAGCGGGAGACCATACGCACTCTGATCAACCGGTTGGTGCAGAAGAAAGCCCTGGCTTTTGAGAAAAAGGGCCGCCAGTACCATTACTATCCCGTCGTCGCCGAGGCCGAGTGCATCAAAGCTGAGACGCGGTCATTGCTAAAACGATTCAGGGGTGGTGCGATTGAGCCGATGCTCGCTGCCTTAGTCGAGGAGCAGCGCCTGTCCGTCGAACAAATCGCTCGATTGAAGGAGATTCTCGATGGGAAAGAGACAAGTACGAAGCATCGCAGGTCGGAGTAACCCTCGCCGTAGCGAAAGGGGAGACTATGGAAAAGTTTGATGCGAGTCTGGCAGCCTTCCTTCAATGGCTGCTGAAAGCCACCATCCAGGGCAGCCTGCTGGTCTGTCTGATTATGTTGATCAAAGCAATTCTACGAGGGAGACTGCCGGCCAGGTGGCATTACTATCTCTGGCTCGTCCTGCTCGTGCGTTTGACCTTGCCTTGGGCGCCGTCCAGCCGCATCAGCATCTATGGTCTGATCCCCAGCTCGTTTTCGTCGTACCATGCGACATCCAGATTATCTACCTCACATTTCGACGAAGCAGATGCCAGACCCGATACCTCGATTCGAGAGGGCCGCGCAGCTCGCACATTGGCTGCCGAGTCGACAGAGATACAGCCGGCAAAGACTCCCAACTCGTCCAATGGACAGTCTTCGCAAGCGAGTGGCCAAGTTCAAGACTATCGAGGCGTTTTGCTCGTCGCCCGTGTGCTGGCTTGGGTGTGGCTGGCTGGTGTCACAGTCCTCGCGGGATACATTCTTGTCAGAGCTCTTGGGCTGTGGCGTGCCGTCAGGTCCGAGCGCCCGGTGACCGGCCAGGAGATTTTAGAGCTGCTGGAGGACTGCAAGATGCAGATGCGAGTCCGTACCATTGTCGGCGTGGTCGTCACGGATAAAGTCAAGAGCCCGGCTTTGTTTGGTTTTCTTCGGCCCCGTGTTCTGCTGCCACAAGGATTGATCGAAACGTTCAGCCTTGATGAGCTTTACTATGTGTTTCTCCACGAGCTGGCGCACCTGAAGCAGCGGGATATTTACCTTGC
>CAZIED010000278.1:0-2992 GCA_964538525.1 uncultured Pirellulales bacterium
AAAATGGTGTTGCAACGCCTCGATACGGAAATAGTCCAGGCTTTTTCTGGTAGGACCGACCTATAAATATTATAGGGTGTTTTTCCCGCCCATGGGACTTCTTTAAATTCTTTCTAACCCCCAAGCGGCTCATAAAACTGTTTCGGTCTCTTGCCGAGCGTGTTTGTTAAAGTGCCGAGCTTTTCGATGGCACATTCGATGACGTCACCCGATCGTAAAAATCTGCCGGTAGCCATAGCCACGCCGGATGGTGTTCCAGTCGCTATAACGTCCCCAGGTTCAAGCGTCATCAAATGGCTCAAAAATGAGACAATATCTGCTACCGGGTAAATCATCTGCGAAGTATTGGCCTTCTGGCGAATTTCACCATTGACTTTAAGCTGCATTTGGAGATTCTGCGGCTCTGTGACCTCATCTCGCGTCAGAAGATACGGCCCCATAGGCAGGAAGCCGTCCGCCCATTTGCCGTTCAGCCAATCGTAAAATTCATCCCACGGTCGTTTGGCTCTATTCTTTGCGAACGTAACGCTGCGGGCCGACACATCGTTGACAATCGTATAACCGACGACGTATTCGAGCGCATTTTTGGGTGACACATATTTGGCTTTTTCACCGATAACCACCGCCAGCTCGAGCTCGTAATCGATTTGTTCACTATAGACCGGCCAGGGGATTTCTTCATCCGGGCCGATTATGACTGTCGCCGGCATAAGGAACGGCCTGGGTACGGTTGTATAACGGGGCGAATCCGATAGTCCCAACGCAAGGCCGGCTTCTTTTATATGCTCGCTGTAATTACCCGCAAGGGCAAGAATCTTACCTGGTTGTGGGATCGGAGGCAGGAGTTTGACCTGCTCTAAGGGCGTCAGGATGTTGGTTGATTCGGCCAGATTCGCGAGTTGGGCGAGGCAATCCGGACCTCTTTGCAGGATTTCTATAACGCTGCGGGGCGGATTCGGCCCAGGCCAAACCGATGGAATATCAATTAACGCTCCTTCTGTAAGTATTCCGCAGGAGGTTGCCTCGTTTCTTGAATATGTAACTATTTTCATTTACTTATCCTAATCTGATTTATTATTGACTATTTGCTATCGAATATTGATAATCTTAAAATAGTCAATTGGAAATAGTAAATAGCCAATGATTTCTCGGAAAAATCATAAAATGGCCATAAAAGATATTTGGACGAAAACGAGAAGCTGGCTGCGGAGTTACAGCCCAGCCAGAGTTTATGATAGTCAGCCGCAGCTGGACGACCAGGGTTTAATCACGGAGGACGCAGACTCGGCAGAACTGCCTGCTGAAAACCACCGTGCCAAGAATGATGGCATTGTGGTAAAGGCTGTTCCGCCGATAAGTAAAGCTGAATCGCTCGAAAAACTTCATGGCGGCTTCGATAAACTTATAGATAAGCTGCAGACAATCAACGAGCACCTCAATCGTCAAACTACTCAAAATGAGGAATTAATCGGCAGAATCGAGCAGTTGCCGCAGCTGCTTGAGCGTTTTCCTTCTTTTTTGGAAAATCAGAAGGAGATGCTCCAACAACTGCTCGAGCAGTTTCAAGTCGCGGCTGTCAAAAACCAGCAGTTTTTGGAAGCTGTTGAAAAGATTCCCACGGAAGCAGCAAAGCATACCGACTTGCTGGTTGAAATTGACCATCAGCTTTCTGCCGCTGCCGATGTCGATGTGCAGATGGTTGAGAGTTTCGAAAAATTCAACGAGATGCTTGGCAAGCTCAATCAAAGCACCCGTTTGCAGATTGACAGCATAAACCAGATTAATAAAACTTTTGCCACAAGCGACAGGTATCTGAAGTATATAATCGCCAGGCAGAACAAACGCTTTATGTGGTTATTTATCGTAGCTATAAGTATTTGTGTGGCAGTTGTTTTCGTTCTTGCCGGCATTATTATCTACCTTATCCGCTAAATTCACAAAAATTTTGGAAATTTTTTCCTTGCAAATCGTTCACGGCCTGATAAAAAAGGACTGTTGGCTCTTTTATAAAAAAATAATCCAATTGCAGGTCCCAAAGCTTTGTGCTGTGGGATAGTCAAATGGGAACGCGGTCAAAATCCGCGACGGACGCGCCGCTGTAGGCGTCTGCTTCGATTTATAGATCGAAAGTCCGAGAGACAGTTGTCCACTATTCGCGTTGGGCGAATGGGAAGGAGTCTCGAGGTAAGACGCAAGTCAGAAAACCTGCCTGTGGTTGGTTGCACATATATGGTGTTCCCGCGTCTGGAACACGGTGTGGTCATCAGCCCGGCTTGATTTGTTGTATAGCCGGGCATCTGGTCGGTTGAAGTTGCATTATCGACGATAGAAGCCGCCGTTCCTTTCGCGAGGGAACGGCGGCTTTTTTATTGTTCTCTTGAATGCCCTCGCGATAAGGGCCAAAAAGTGCGAAAGGAGAAATTATGTTCAGGAGATGGACGGGGTTGTGCTTTGTTATGGTGTGGATGTTTGTAACAACGGTTGCTTTTGGTCTGGATTACGACCCAAATGATTTTGCCACGGAAGTTGTCCAGTATGTTGAAGGTAGCGGAGTAGGCAACGATTGGATATCGGGTCAGCCTTATAATGACCCGAATTGCGCTTTGGGCCGAGCGACTTTAGAGACAACCGGCGACGACTGGGGCATACCGTCGGACCAAAACGTGCCGGTAGTGCCTGTTTATACACCCTTCAGGGCTTTTGAGGTGATTACGATTGGCAATGGGGGGCTTTTGACAGTGAAATTTAATCATCGCATTGCGGATGATGAAAACAATCCTTACGGAATAGACTTCATAGTGTTTGGTAACGCCTCCCAGAGCGCCGAACAGTTCTGGGAAAACGGTAACCCGGAGGAAATAACTTTGGTTGGCTCGGTGTGGGCTGAGCCCGGCATTGCCTCTGTCAGCCAGGATGGGCAAACATGGTTTGTGTTTCCGAGCGGTCCTTACGCTGATGATTTTGCACCGACGGCCAGTTACGAATGGGATGA
>CAZIED010000279.1:0-2991 GCA_964538525.1 uncultured Pirellulales bacterium
TACCGGCGACGGCTAAACCCCGTTAGAAAAGATATTTCTAAACAGGGTAAACGTGGATAAATTATTTTTTGTTTCTTCTTTTACTTTCGGCGGTGAGAATTTCCTGCAGCTCCTGGTCTTCTACCTGTGGAAATTGCAAATAGAACTGGCTAAGCGCAGCAAAATATGGGGGGGATTGCAGACATATCGTTTCATCCGCATCTTCCGATAGTTTTTCCAGCGAGTCCTGTGGTCCCACCGGAATAGCCGCTATAATTTTTTCAGCCTTTTCCTGCCGAACGGCCCACAAAGCCGCCTGCATGGTAGCGCCGGTAGCTATGCCGTCATCGGTAACAATCACTATTCTTGCCTCTAAAGAAATTTTAGCAAGCACTCCGCGATAAAGCTTAACTCTGCGGGCAATCTCCTGTAATTGCAATTCTCTCTCTTTCTTAATATAGCCCTTGTCAGTATCGACGTATGAAATGAGCCTGTCATCGATAAAGAGCTTTCCATTCTCACAAACGGCCCCGATTGCAAGCTCAGGATTTCCGGGTGCTCCCAGCTTGTGAGCCAGCACTATATCTAAATTTGCTTCAAGCTCAACGGCAATCTGCTGGGCGATAATGACTCCGCCGCGAGGAATACCCAGCACCACTGTGTTTTGCCCGTGATAATCCTTCAGTTGTTGTGCCAACGATAGGCCGGCCTCCATCCGTCCGCTGAATGGCTTGCCGCTTTCGGAGACGATTCTCAATCCGCCCATTTTTCGACCCCGCATTAAAATATACATGTGCCGGTTGCACAACCCCCGGAATATTCTGCAGATGCAGTGACAAGCTCGCCGGGTATGTCCACACTATGACCAAAAGACAATACCTGCTCGGCATTAGAGCCGTATCTGTAAATCGTAATCCCTTTGCATTTGAGCTTATGAGCCGTCAGATAGATGTTTTTTACATCATCGACGGTTGCCTCGGCGGGCAGATTTATGGTCTTGGAAACGGCGTTATCGGTATATCTCTGAAACGCAGATTGAATCTGAAGATGCTCTTTCGGCCGGATGTCAAAGGCGTTAACAAAGACCTTTTTTATATCCTTTGGAATCTGTTTTATTTTCTGCAGAGACCCGGCCCTGGCGATTTCGGCCAGGATTTCTTTATTATAACAATTTCTTTTTCTGGCGGCGGCCTCGAACAATGGGCTGGTCTCAAAGAGCCTGGCACCCGACAACACGTTCCGCATGAAACTTACGGCAAAAAGCGGCTCAATGCCGCTCGAACAGCCTGCGATGATGCTTATAGTGCCCGTCGGCGCTATGGTATTTACTGTTGCGTTACGCAGCCGTAAATTTCTCTTTGCGTAAATAGACTCGGCAAAGTTAGGAAAGACACCTCTTTCTTTTGCAAGTGACACTGACGCTTTTATTGACTCTTTATGAATAAAACGCATTAGTCTTCCGGCAAAATCAACGGCCTGCGGGCAGTTATAAGCAATGCCGAGCATGACGAGCATATCAGCAAATCCCATCACACCCAGGCCGATTTTCCGGTTGGCAATGGTAATTTGTTTTATCTGCTTTAGGGGATATTTATTTACCTCAATCACGTCATCCAAGAACCGTACCGACCAATGAATTGTCTCTGCAAGCCTTTGCCAGTCAATAAGTTTTGAGTTTTGAGTTTTGAGCTTTGAGTCTGGTTTTTGTTTTACGAACTTTGCCAGATTTATAGAAGCCAGGTTACAGCTTTCATACGGCAATAGCGGCAGCTCTCCGCAGGGATTTGTGGCCTCGATTTGCCCGATTTGCGGCGTCGGATTGTGCCTGTTTATCTCGTCTAAAAATACAAGCCCCGGGTCACCCGTCCGCCAGGCTGTGTTCACTATCTGGTCGAACAAGGCTGCGGCTTTAACTTTTTTAACAGCCTTACCGGTTCGCGGATTTATCAAGGCGAAGTCTTGATTTTCATTCACAGCTCGCATGAATTTATCTGTCACGCCCACCGACAGGTTGAAGTTAGTGAATCGGCCCGGCTCCATCTTTGCCTCGATGAAATCAGCTATGTCCGGGTGGTCGCAGCGCAGGATTCCCATATTTGCGCCGCGCCTTCTACCGCCCTGCACAATAACTGCCGTAGCCTGGTTGAATATGCTCATAAACGATACCGGCCCGGAGGCTTGTCCCTTAGTTGACCGCACAATATCCGACTTTGGCCTCAGTCTGGAGAAACTAAAGCCTGTTCCTCCGCCGCTCTGATGTATCTTTGCCATATTGCCGAGCGTCTTGAATATCCCTTCAATCGAATCCTCCACCGGCAGCACGAAGCAGGCGGAGAGCTGACCTAAAGAAGTGCCGGCGTTCATCAAGGTCGGAGAGTTAGGCATAAATTCGAAATTGCGCATCATTTTAAAAAAACGCTCTTCAACATCTTCTTTTTTTAAGGCAGATTTGAAATTGTCTTCGGCCTTGGCCACGTGGTTTGCTACACGTCTAAAAAGCTCGCTTGGCGTTTCGATTATATTCTGGTCTTCATCCTTCAGAAGATACCTTCGTCTTAAAACCTCCATTGTATTAATGGGGAGCTTCAGGTCGTCAACAAGGCCAAGTGCCGATTTTGTAAATCGCAGCTGACTGCGATTTTCCCGATAGAGAATGTAGCTTTTTGCGATATGGCTGCAGCCCTGGCTCATCAAAACCGCCTCGACGGTGTCCTGGATATTTTCGATGTGCGGGATTTTGCCTTTGTATTGACGGCTGAGTCTTTTTACAACGGCTTCAGTGACGTGTTGAGCTACAGCTTTGGCTTTCTCTATTCGGCCAAAGACTTCAAACGCAGCCTTTTCGACCGCATTTTCGATCTTCGTTATATCGAACTTGACGACTGAGCCGTCTCTTTTTTGGACTTTTGTTGGCGTGGTTATTTTGGCCATAGTGATCTTCCCGTTTGATAATGCTTTGTAGAAAAGACTCATTGTCATTTCGACCGGAGCCCCCGTGTCTTCTGTCGAAGA
>CAZIED010000280.1:0-2966 GCA_964538525.1 uncultured Pirellulales bacterium
CCTGCCAGGGCTGTGACGAACAAGCAGGGAAATATTTTGTCCAGGACAGGTTCAGTTTTATAAGAGTATCGTTGTACTTTGAGATGAATTTGTCATATTCTACAATATGCATAATCTCCCTGTAAGTATCCAGAACCGTTTCCGGTGTGGTTTTTAAAACCGCTACTTTAGATTTATGCTTTTGTGAATTCAAATTCATAGGGTTTACTGGTGAGAGTCGATATTAAGACTAAAGTTTTAACCTATACAAACGTTTATCTTTTAATAGATACTATCTTTTTTAGGAACGAATGTCAGCAATAAAGCTAAAATTAGTAGTGTAATATATTGTGTGTAAGTTTGGGTGAAGGGATAAAGATCATCCGTCTTGAGCGGAGGCGAGCGGAGCAAGCCGAAGCGAAAGACGGATGACAAAATCCAAAAAATTGGGTACGTTTCCTTGTTTCTACACGTTAAGACAAGGAGGTACGTACCCATGAATAAACTTGTATGCTCTTTAATATATCAAGAGTCTAACAGGCAAGAACTTTTTTGGGCATGGATCGACCAACAGGTCCAACGATTAGTAGTCGGCCTGGCCGAGAAGCTGCTGGAATTACGAATACAGACCCCACTACAGGCCGGATGAGGTATAATTAGACACGTAATTAAATAGCATATTGTTCATTGTTCGTTGTTCGTCTATGAACTATGAACAAAATACAATGGCGTTGGTTATAACTCATTACGGGCGATTAGCTCAGCCGGTAGAGCAGCTGACTCTTAATCAGCGGGTCGCAGGTTCGATTCCTGCATCGCCCATTTTCATTGAAATGTCATTGCGAGGCCCGAAGGGCCGTGGCAATCTATGACTTCGTTAATTTCTTCTTTGCTGAATCCAGTCGGTTAATGCTCGGCCTTCAAGTTTCTGCGTTGTATTGCCATCCCGCACATATACCTCGTTATCCAGATGAACAATCTCCTTGCTTGTCTGGACATCTACACGGCAAATCGTTCCTTCCGTGAATTTCTCAAATGATATATTGACCTTGCTAATAGGCTGTGGTTTAAATCGGTCTTTCAGGCAATTTCGTATTTTTAGTTCGAACTTGTCTGTGTTACCAGACTTCATAAGGCTCAAATCCCGCTCAATACCTCTTATCTTGCCCGAATCATCCACGCCTATAAGAAACGTTCCTCCTGTCTTGGTGTTCAACAAGGCAGCTATCGTCTTTAATGAAGAAAGTAAAACATCTTTGTTTTTTCCCTGTTGCTTCGTGTCGAACTCAAGTGTTTCTTTAAATTCAAGGGATGTACTCTCGCCTTGTTCGATAAGTTTCAATATAGGGACTTGAACACCGCTGGCCTCTGTCGGATTTTGTTCTGACAGCTTGATCCGACCTACAATTTTTTGCGGCTGCGATATATATTCACAGACTAAAAATGATTTAATAAAAACATCATCAATCATTCGCAAATACGCAAACTCCTTTCCCAGAAAAAGATTTTGGAATTCACCATCTGTTACTAGGGTAGCAAAATCATTCCCTAAATTCATGACATTATTTTTTGTACATTCGGATTCCGTTAGTTCATGTAAAGCAAATAACCACTTCTCAACCGAGTTTTCAATATTTAGAGTTTCTGGCGATAATCGGCGTCTTTCAACCATGGTATTATCATTGATTAAACTTGCTGCTAATTCGGCGAGGTTAAAAAACAATTTTCGAGCTCTGCTTTTATCCCAAGATTCAGTTTTTCCCCTGAAGAGAAAATGGATTGTCGACATGCCTTTCATGTAGCGCATCCCAGGCCCATCATTCCATCGAAAGCAGAGATTGCCTTTACTATTATCAGAATTAATAATGCTCCTTGTGCCGCCGTATTGTTTCGCTGCGATTGCCTCAGTCTCTTTGCTTGTTTCTCTTATCATGCAAACATGGCCTAAACTTGGGAATTGCTTAGCCCCCTCTTCAAAATGTTTCTTTAGATATTGAATTTTTCCCATATTTTTACCTACTTTCATTAGGTCGGTCTGAGCAATGGAAGGCAAAACAGGCGATAAAACCTACCCTCCTTC
The DNA here is from genome assembly GCA_964538525.1 of uncultured Pirellulales bacterium. Lineage (GTDB taxonomy): Bacteria > Planctomycetota > Phycisphaerae > Sedimentisphaerales > Anaerobacaceae > CAZIED01. Next base: position 2,060 of record CAZIED010000280.1, read on the forward strand.
AGACCGATTGACCAGTCTCTTGCTGATCTACCTGATTATCACAAATTTAATTCTATGTGATTTTTACTCAATTGGCAAGATTTGACTGCATATCTCTTGGATGTGTGTCAAGATTTTTGTAATATCTGTAGAAAGAAATAAACGTCATTCCGACCGAAGCCCCCGTGTCTTCTGTCGAAAACAGAAACGGGGGCGAAGCGGAGGAATCTGCTTTGTCCTCGGGACTCCTTACGGGGAAGGCAGACCTCTCAGGCTACGGCAGTCTCCGCCCCGACGAGTCCACTCGGCCATACGGCCTCGGTCGAGGTGACAAAAAATAACCGGTATTACAGCAGAAACAAATGAGAAAAATAGATAATAGGCAATACAAATTGACACTTATGAGGCCGACACCAGCTTTTACCAAGGCCGGCATACAAAGCAAAAAAGGCAGGAGATACGATTCAAAAATTGATAGAAGGGGTCGGAAATAGAATTCTCCAGAGAACTTATTTGATTCCTGTAATGACCATTTTCGTCAATCGTATATCGTATATCGTATATCGACCATCGATAGTTGATATACGAAATTGCGAACTACGAAATAGCGATCTAAGTCTGGGCAGTGGATAGCTATACAGGCACGTCAGTTAGCCAAGCAAACACCTACCCCAAATTACTTCTCAAAGGCAGTCAAACGTCACGGCAAAGTTATTTTTCGCATCAGCCAGGTTGGGTGGGTAAAGGTTCGTTTACCTGGCCGGCAAGAAGATTTAACGATGGTGGTATCTCGAATTGCCGGAGAGGACACACCATTGATGCTTCTGACAAATCTGCCGGTAGAAGATGTTGATGATGCCAAGCGAGTCTTGCGTTACTACCTGCGAAGATGGGAATGTGAAGAGGCAATTCGCTTTCTCAAAAGTCA
>CAZIED010000281.1:0-2955 GCA_964538525.1 uncultured Pirellulales bacterium
TTCAGATTGCATGTCTGTACTTGTCCGCCATAGCCTTGTGCGACGGCGGAAGCCACAGCGTGGCACGGCCTTTAGGGCCAGCAGGCCCAGTCAAATTTAGAGTCATTAGTGAATGGTCAATAAGGATGCTTGATGTCGGATACTCGATTCTTGATAACGAATTAGGAAGCTATCCTATAATCCCGTCAGGACGAAATCAGCGGAAAATCCTGGCTTGCCGAGAGACTAAATTATGCAAAACAAAGCCAATTTCAAAACAGAAGTCAGACGACAGATGACGGAAGACAGAAAACAGAAGTCAGCAAAGTCAGGTTTAACAAAGGATTATGAAATGAACGTCTTTGCAGTGCTTACTCCGCCGAAGTGGATGCGAAGGCCGGACCCCGAAAACAAAGCCAATCCTTCGACTTAGCTCAGGACAGGTTTCGAACGTGGCCTTGCTAAAATGGGTAATTACGAGTGAGCATAGTTGAAGTGATAAGTTTAGAATGTACAATAGGTCATTATGGAGAAATATTCTTTGGATAAGAAATGTCTTGTGATGACGAGAGACGAGGTCCGGGCGTTTGACTCCTGGGCGATCAATACGCTTGGAATGCCAGGCGTGGTTTTGATGGAAAATGCAGGACGAAGCTGTGCCGAACTGATTAAAGATAAACTTTCTGGCGTAGCTAAACCGAAGGCCTGCCCGCCGTACTCTTTCACCCTTCGCAGTGCTACGGAGAACGGGCTGGGCAGGCGGGTTTGTATATTCTGCGGGACGGGAAATAATGGCGGCGACGGATTTGTGATTGCGCGGCACCTGTTAAACAGCGGCTTTAAAGTTATTGTGGTTATTTGCGGCGATCGCAATAAAATCAAAGGTGATGCAAAGATAAATCTGGAGATATTAGAGCGGCTGGGACAGCCGATTGAAAGCTTGAACATATCGCATGATAACATTTCCAAATGCGTTAGAGTTTTTGCTGATAGTGCTGATATGATTGTGGATGCCCTTTTTGGCACAGGTTTAAGCGGGCAGCTAAGCGACGATTATAAGTGGCTGATCGAAAGTATAAACGCCCAAAATTGCCCCATTTTGGCAGTTGATATTCCATCGGGTCTCGATTGTGATACGGGTGAGCCGCTCGGTGCAGCTATCAGAGCCGTCTGCACTGTAACATTTGTTGCGATGAAAAAAGGCTTTACAGTCTCGCGTAGCGCATCTGACTATACAGGGGACGTTTTTATCGCCTCAATTGGTGTGGAGACAAAGGGGCGAACACTGGGTTAAAATCCTCCCGGTTTGTTTGCCTGTTGTTGATAGCCGATGAAAGAAAGGAATCTGTCGTAAGTGAACACAGGTATCCATAAGGTTTGAGCTGTGTTTTGGACCTCTTTGTAGTGATTGAGTTTTTGCATTGCGGCTTCGTACCTTCCTTCGGCCATCGGATCAGCTTGTGTTTCTTCAAAGGTTGGTTTAGGTGAAACCTTTGGGGGACTACCGATAATCAGGAAATCTGTGCCAATTGAGATATTATCTGCCACTTTGCCGCCCCATTTTTCAATAAGTGCTTTTATTTTCTCTATAGCATCGCTATCGGTAATTCCATCACCATTAAGGTCAAATTCTCCAACCATAATGAATGTGTTCGTTTTGGCGCTATCCCAAATGAGGTTTGCGACGATATCGCCTGGTATGATGGGTCTTTTTTTGTTATCACGTTGATCGTATGCTGCCGCCATGTTATTCAAAAGTTTTAGCCTTTTGCTTGAGCCTCCAGCGATTTCTTCAAAATTTTCGCTTCGTTCTTTGAACGGTTTATCAAGCAGCCGCATTATCTTTGCTATGTCTTCTAAAGCGGTGAACTCGATTTGTACCTCGCGCAGACTTGCCTCAAAGCTCAATGAAGGTATAATTCGTGCAGATGAAGTTCTGTTATTCACGGCGAAGACCTCAACTTCGGCTTTGCCTATGCCGTTTTGCTGGATAGGTGTGTCTCTGTCATAAACTGTGAAGGTAAGTCCCTGATAAACGTGGTCATCAATCCCGATATTTAAATGAGCTACTCCAGCCTTATCATCAACCAGTAATACTTTGCCGTCGGGCTTATATGCGGCAACATCGCGCTGTGGAGATGGTTTTACCTTCTGAAGTTCCGACAATGCACGCTCCATTCTATCCCGTGCCATATTTAGCTCTGCCTGTGTTTTTAAAAGCTCGTCACTTGTCTTTTTGTGACCGTCTTTCTCCTGATCAAGCTCATCGCTTAGTAGTTTAACTCGCTCATCGGATGTTTTCTCCATCAGAAGTTTTAGGTCTTGGTATTTTTGTGTTATGTCGGCGGCCTGCTGATGGTATTGTTCCTTCTCACCTTCGAGCCGTTTTTCTTTGTCCCGTGTCTCAGCCATAGCAGCGTCAAAACTTTGCTGCAGCTCGTCGAGCTGTTTTTTATTACTATCCTTGGTATTTATAGTGTTATCCAGCGTTGCCTGAAGTTTTTGAATTATGGGCACAAGCCCCGCAGTGTTGGGATCTATATTTTCAGTAATATACTTCTGGACCAGTTGTAGCACTTCTCCAAACTTTTTATCTGCCGTGTCAATTTTAACTTCGGCGGAAGTATCTTGAAGTGTGCCTAATGGACCCAAGAGCATAGTTACCGCTTTATCGAGGTAAGCGGTCATATTGCCGAGATAGGTCTCGTTAGCCTTTTTTCCTCCGATTATCTTTCCTCTTTCTTGCCACTGCTCACCGGAGGCCATTTCTGCAAGGTCATTTTTAGATTGGATGGCTGTTCTTTTTTGTTCCTCAAATTTGACATAGTAGATTACCGCAAGGATAGTGGCGATAATAAAAAGCCCGACGAAAGCTACTAAAGTGTAAAGCATAGTATCACTTTGCTGTCTTTTGCCTGCTGGCATGATAACGCTCCTCAGAAATACCAAAAGTCAATTTTTAAGGTGAATACGATA
>CAZIED010000282.1:0-2945 GCA_964538525.1 uncultured Pirellulales bacterium
AGTCGGCCCAGACATCGTATATTCTGTTTTCGACATCGCCATAGTCTTCAAAGTCATCCACAATAAGATATTCGGATATAGTAAAGCTCCAAACTTTGCCTTTGCTGATTGCCGCATCAGCATTGATCTCATCTATTCGCCAATAGTAAGTCTGATTGATTTTAAGCTCTTCCGGCGGAGTATAAGTGTTTGGATCCTGTCGGCCACGATATATGCCCGTTGTATCGGATATATCGGCATTTCCTACGGCGTTCGCATCGGTACCAAAGTACACATCGTGCTGGACAGCATTTTCTCCCGGCAGCCAGCTAAGAGGCTTGGCGTGTTCGATGTCCGCTGTCCCCCCATTTGCCGGACGTGGCTTGCTGGCAAGAGCCGGATCTCCTGACATGATGCGCTCAATCTCAGTCTTCGATAACGCCAGATTGTACATACGGAAATCATCCAAAAAGCCAGTGAACCATGTATAATCACCGGCCTGAGACCTGCCGAGCCAGTTCTGCGTGGTGTTGCCGAGGTCTTTTGGCAGGGTCTGCGTCAAGCCAGAAATAACAACGTCACCATCAAGGTAAAGCTGCATATTTCGGCTTATACTGTCTATCACAACAGCCAGGTGGTGCCACCCCGCTGCAAGCGAGAAGGGAGCGATTAGCTGAGATTCCGCAGCGCCGCCTTGGGCTGTAATACTGAATTGTATTGCGCCGCCGCCGCCACCGCTGCCCGGTGTAAGATACATGTAAGCATCTGCTCCGGTGCCGAAATCAAAGATACGTTGCGTAGCGGCGCCGATCCTGGCAAAGTTCACCCATATTGCAAAAGTGGAGTCGGAAAGCTCCCTAATAACCGTGCCGATGGGCAAGCTTACATTATCATTGATGCCGTCGAATTGTAGTGCACCATCTATCTGGCCGGCTGCCCACTGCGGGCTGTTAACCAGGATGCCGTGATTTCCATGGCCGGACCAGTCAAGCGCTCTAATGCCCTGGCCCTCATCCAGCTTCCACCAGCCTGCAAGAGCAGGATTTGTAATTGATATATCTGGCATTATTGTAAATCGCCACACATCGCCTGTCCAGATATTAGGGGTATTTACCTCATCTATCCGCCAGTAGTAGTCTCTGCCAAGTGCCAGCGTTCCAGGGTCATAACTATTAACATCATGGTTTTGCTTGACCAGACTTGTTCTGCTGGCGTTGCTCACGTCATTTAAATTAGTGCTTAAGTACACATCGTGTAATTTCGCCTTGGAACCTGGAGTCCAGGCAAGGTTAATATCGAAATCGAGGTATTTAGCTCCATCAGATGGACTGGGGTTATAGGCGATCAACGGCTGAACCTTAAAATTCCAGACTTCGCCTCTATCTATAGTGCCGTTATTATCGACTCCATCAATCCTCCAGTAATAGGTTTTGCCCGGAGTAAGGCCGGTAACTGTATAATTGTTGGGATCCTTTCGGCCCTTATAGATCACAGGTGTGGAGGTAGTGGCATTATTAACATCAGCAAAACTCTCACCAAAATATACATCGTTCTTAGCTGCATAGATTCCCGGCTGCCACTGAAGATTTACAGTCGTGGTGTATGCCAAGCTGCCGTTCGACGGATTTGGCTTTAAGGCCTGTGGTATCTCCACCAGTTTGAAGCTGCTGATAGTGCCGGTTAAAGCACTGAACATACCATTGCCGCCGAAAGCGACAAAGTTGGTCACAATGGTCGGTGTGCCGGTTGGATTGACGGTTCGCTGAAATTGCTGGGAGCCATCAAAATACCATGTCACCAGCCAGTTTGTGGTACTATTCATTTCAATACGGACCTTCAGTTCCGCAGCACTGGTGGTAGTGGTGTTTCCAAGGCCATTAGTGGCACTTGGGCCAATAAAAGCCTGGTCCTTTGCGGTAGAGCCGCTCTGCCGCGTCAGCGCCCAAAGCACCGGGGCGTTATCATTGAGTCGTGTTCCTATATTGCCTGCGGTGCTTAAGAATCCGATGCCTACCCAGTCGCCCTGATTATCAACCGTAGCGGACAGCTCGTATGCCGCGCCGATTATAGGTGTGAACGGCAAAGCCGCTGTGAACATCTGCCCAGCAGCACCACCTCCATAAGTGCCATCGGCATTAATCCAGGCACCTGCCTGCCAGGTTGCTCCACCAACGCTGATATCAGGTGTCGTGTTCTGCAAATCCACTCCAGCCGGGCCATCGAAATTATCATAATAAAGGACGCCAGCCTGTGCAGCAGGTGCTATGGCAAGTAGAAACAAGAATGTTCCAAATAATGTTTTCTTACGCATAATAATCCTCCTTCGAAAAACATTAAAAAGGCAGGCAAAAACCTCACATTTTTTAGTGAAATTCTATGCTCTCTTTCATACTCATACGATTCTTTTGGATATGCCACCCTTCCTTCCCGAGTTTTGCCGAGCTTCTCCGGACGGGCAAAAACTCAATATAAACAGTTTAAGGTGTCAAAGCCGTTTTTTACTCAATTGCTTAAAAAACCTAAATTTAACTATACCATATTAAATAATCCGATTTCAAGAAAAATTCACGAAAGTAAGGAAGGAAATCAGGTTATCAGTAAACCAGGTAGTGGTTATCATGATAACTCGTCTCGGCGTAGCGCCGAGCCGTAGCCGGACAGGATATCAGATAAATACACCGCCGGCAGAACGGCAAAACCTGCTAATTTGTACCTATTGGCTTGTAAAGACATAGGCCATCAGACATCAGAGACGCGCCAACCTATCAGATGATGGGCAATAAATTTTCTCATCGTTTCACCTTCCTTAACATTTTCGAGTTGGATTTATTGATAATTAGGGTAAGATAATCGCGAAAAGGACTCACCGTCATTTCGAGCGAACCGATTCATCCTTCGCAGTAACCTTGCCACGGAGAATGGAAGGTGAGTCGAGAAATCTGCTATTAGTAGATTTCTCCACTTCG
>CAZIED010000283.1:0-2922 GCA_964538525.1 uncultured Pirellulales bacterium
GATGAGATAGTCCGGTCTTCAGGGAAACCTGAAGGAAGCCGTAACCGCTAGGTTGCTGGTTCGAGTCCAGCTCGGGGAGTTGTGTTGTAAGTAGTATATGCAATCAGAAGTATAACCATCGGTCGATTATACATCGGCAAGACATATAATTTAGCACATCGAATTTTATAATAACATACCGCGAATATACGTATTTTAGGACTTTTATATATTTTTGTTCCCAATGATTAAAATCAAATTGTGATTGAAGTCTAATTCTTAAATTATTTTTCGATAATTAAGCTCTTAAATTATGATAATCTTACTTCATCGAGATGGGATAATGTGGTTGTTTATAATACTACAGCACAAATAATTTTACAGCTCATAGAATGACAAGAATACCAAGCACTCCTGCCTTCGCAGGGATAAATTTGTCCCCGTGAAAACGGGGATCCTAAATCCTAAACAAACTCAAACTGCCCGATCTTCGCAAAAACAATATCATAAGTAGCTATGTAACAGTAACATAGCCCAATTTGTCATTCCCGCGCAAGCGGGAATCCACTGCTGCGATTGGTAAATGGATACCCGCCTTCGCGGGTATGACAACAGAAATCGGTCAGTTTGAGTAAACAAATTCAGAGCACAAATGATCAAAACATCTATCGCTGTCGAGGTTGTGCCGTTGTTTTGAATTTGGAATTTGGAACATTTGTATCCTTCGGCTTCACTCAGGACAGGTTTGTTTCGAATCTCGATATTAGGATTTAGGATTTAAATCCGTATAAAGAAATATGTTACAATCAGCATAATATCAGGTTAATTGTGCTGTAGCTATAAGTGTATTTATTAAAATGACTTATCTGTCAACATTAATCTACACCGATGTTTATTCCTTTTTTTGCTATACAGAATAATAGAAAAAAGTCAGTTTTTATGAAAAAAATCGGGGGAAAATGTTGGATTTGGTATTGACTTTATAGCGGTAAGTGGGTAAAATAAATAAAATAAATAATTCCAGAAAATAGGCTACGACATGTGGAAAGCATTGACATTTAAGTGTAATTCTGGTAAAATATTAAAGATGGGTAGAGATATTGGATAAAAAATTTATAATATGCGAGTTTTTTCTCTTGACACGGAGTGAAAAGTGAGTTAAATTGAGAAAATAGCAAAGCTGGAAAGTATTGACTTCTATGTATCAACGAAGTAAGCTTTGCATATAAAGTACGTGGAAAAGGTACTGTGTTTTCCGAGGAGAGTGAAAATCATTAGTGAGGGTGAAATCGTTCTTAAGCATTTCTGGAAGCCTCACAATGTACTCTGCCGGCTAAACTAATATATTTATTTTGGTTTAGCAACGGTCATTTCTCAAGGAGGAGTTAATCCCAAAATATTCAATGGAGTGCCTTTATCTTAATGGATAGAGAAGGCAAATATAGGATTACGCGCAGTTAGTATCATTGAATTGAAGTCAGAAAGTGTATTTGGGGGGGGAATATGACAATGAAGAATTTGGGATTAATTTTGAGTGTAACAATGGTGTGCTTAGGGATGGCTAGGAATGCTCAGGCGGTATGTCCGGTGGTGCCACCTAAGATAGATCCTGGCAAGCCGTACATAAGTTTATCCTTTAAACCGGATAAACTTGAACTCGGCACGATTCCGTATAAAGGTGAGTTACCGGCAACATTAGATGCGCATATTGTAGCCAACTGTCCTCACCAGATAAAGGCATCGTACGAGCCGTTTGAGCAACGCAAAAGTAAAGTTACTATAAAGCCGGAGCATACCTCTGTTGTAATAAATGGGAAGGATGTCCCGGAAGTTGGAAGGTCAGTGACAATAATAAAGTCAGCGAAGCCTACTCCTTCTACAGGTATTAATGTACCAGTAGATGTTAAGTTTAGCGTAGCAAATACAATGATGTATCCTGCTGGCTCATACAAAGGAGCCCTGGTATTTACGATAACAACAGTACCTCAATGAAGGAGGGTGATGAAAAAAGTAGAAGATTCTGCAGCAGATTTGCCGTATAGAACTATGAATCGGTAAATCGCTTAATGTGCCCAGTACCTACGGATAGGTACCGAATAATACCCGCTTTAAGGATGATGGAGAAAGGAGGTAGGTGGTATTGAAAATGACGAAAAGTGGGGGACACACTTGCGAGCCGCTTAGTAAGCAGGCCCGCTTTTAGGCGGTGTTAAAGCATAAACGGTCGCGGATATAAGATCGTTGCAGTAATGGGCCCTGACTCTGATGGTGAAGGTGATGCGGGCATACCCATAGGAGTCGGTTAAACATGTTCTTGCCCGCTATTGAGTGTGGCTGAGGCATGTGTGTGCCTAGCCGATAGAACTGGGCAGCCCTATTGAAAGCCATGTCGGCTTTTGAGGGGCGAAAGTTAAGAAGGGGAATAAAAAATGATAAAGAAAATTTTATTAGTATTAGTTGTCTTGTCGTTTGTAGGTATGCCGGCAATGGCTGCTACTTTCGATTCAACTTCGGGAAATAGCGGGGATACATATCACTTCAAAGCCTATAACTGGCCAGTGTCGTTCATAGCGCAGCCTGCTTTCAAAATCGATGTAACAATGGATGTAGGTCTGTATTTCGAAATCAGTAACAGGAAGGCTATCCAGGATGCAGGTATCAAGTTAACTCAGAGAACTCTCGACGTCTATACTGGATGCAGCGAGAAAATTATTATGCAGACTAACTTTGATGTAGTACTTGGAGCTACAGTTGAATTTGTAGGAGTAGGTTTAAATCTGGGCTCTGATAAAGTAATTAAGGCCTGGATCGTAGGTCCTGATTATGATTGCACAAAGACTGATGATGCTATCGATGATGGATATATAAATAAGAATTTAAGTGTAACCATGGTTGACTGCCAGAAGAAGAAAGTTTTTGTGAAATTGTCAAAAGTCAAAGTTT
>CAZIED010000284.1:0-2863 GCA_964538525.1 uncultured Pirellulales bacterium
GCGCAGGAATGACACATTGGTTGAGTTTTTTTAAGGTTAATAAAAATCCATCAGGATGTGGTTTTCCTCTTTTTACCTGCTCGGCGGAAACGATAATCGAAAAGAAGTGGCGCAATTGAGCCTGTTCGAGGATAAGCTCAATCTCGGCTCGCACCGCTCCGGAGCATATTGCCATTGGGACATTGTTTTTTTGGAGCATCTGCAGAAAGTCACGTACGCCTTCTATTATTCTGCCGTCGGTCTGGGCGAGCTGCTCGAAAATCTGGTTTTTTTGCTTCACCAGATTCTCGATTTGTTGGCCGTCAAGTTTGGGTCGATTTCTCTGCGCAGCAAGATTAAAGCAGTCAGCATCAGTGAGGCCGAGGTATTCTTTGTAGTAATCTTTTTTTGCTATCTCAATGTCATACCGGGCCAACACGCGATTAAAAGCGCGAAGGTGCAGAATCTCGGAATCGGTTATGACGCCGTCAAAATCAAATATTACCGCTTTGAGCATAGTTTTTTAGTGAATTAGTTAATTGGTTAATTAGTGAATTAGTCTTTTTTAAGAGATCGAATATAGGAACTTATTCCCTTTGACAATCCCTCATACTCTGCATCTAGATAATCAAACACTTTTTTGTCGATATATTTTAGCCCGAAAGATACTCTCAGATGACTTCTTGTCTCTTCGCATTCTCCGCGTGATGTATAAAGAACTCTTGTTTTGTCGGCAAAATAATATCTGCCATGTGCTTCGGCAATATTGGAAATAACTGAATTTGCTGAGTCTCTCATTTGTCTGGATAGACCATATTTTTCTTCTTTTGGGAATGTAGATGTTATCTTGTATATCTCCATTAGGAGCTCGAACCCCTTTTTCCATATATTCAAACTATCGAATCCTTCAGCCATTCTGCTCCTTCTTAACCAACCTTAATTGGCTCATTCAGTAATTAACTAATTAACTAATTCACTAATCAACTAATTCACTAACCTTGCCAATAATTGCCTCATAATCTGAGAAGGTGGATTTATCACCCGTGCAGATTGTTTCTGCTAACGCCACGATTTTGGGAGCATTTCTGGCGACATATCTTCTGGCAGTTACTGCTTTGCGTTTTTTCATAGGTATTTTCGTACCATTTTCGGCTGCCACTTCCATATCCACGTTAGTGCTTGCCTGGCTACACAACAGATAACCATTAATCAAGTCAATCGCTATATCAACCAAAGCCCGTCCGTAAAGGTCCATATATTCGGTGCCGTTTTCTTTTACAAAGGCGACGGCTTTTTTCATTTGTTCCGTGCCAAGAGCCAGTTTAGCAAGAATATCGCTGAGCTCCGGGTCGAATTTTTGTTCTGCCAATTCTGTGATAATATTTTCGGCGCTCCCGCTGCATACACCACGGACCGCAGCGACAATCTGCAATTGGCTTGTCCCTTCATAGATAGTTGTGATTCGAGCGTCGCGGGCATGGCGTTCGCAGGAGTAATCTCGCATGTAGCCGCTGCCACCCAGAACTTGGATCGAATCATAAGCTATTTTATTGCACATCTCGGAGCAGAAATATTTGCTCATCGGCGTAAGCATTGCAGCAAATCTTTTATATTTTCGTGCATCGTTCTTGAGCTGCTTAACCTGGTCTTTGTCTTCTGGTGGACCCGTCTCAAGTTTTTTAGCGTAACCGATTTCCATATCGACGACGCGAGAGGTTTCATATAAAAGCGCTCGGCCGGCCTCGATGGCAATTTTCATATCAATCAGTATGTCACGCACAGCCGGCAGCTTTTCAATAGCTACGCCGAACTGTTTCCTGCTGGCAGCGTAATCGCGGGCCACGCGAAATGCCGCTTCAGCGATGCCAACCGATTGGGCGGCGATGCCGATGCGGGCGCCATTCATCAGGCTCATAACATACGTTATAAGGCCGCGCTGACGCTCGCCGATTATCTGGCATGGGGTGTTGTCAAAGAATATTTCGCAAGTCGGTGAGCCGTGAATACCCAATTTTTCTTCCAGCCTGCGGATGTGAACTGTAGGGCCTCTGTCACAAACGAACAGGCTCAATCCGCGTCCGTCACTTATCTCCGGCTCACTTCGTGCAAGTACCAGCAGCACCTCTCCGCAGCCGTTGGTTATGAATCGCTTTACGCCGTGAAGGAACCAGTTGCCGCTATCATCTTGAAATGCCCGCAGCTTAACCGCCTGCAGGTCGGAGCCGGCGTCCGGCTCCGTTAATACCATTGCACCCGTTACTTTGCCGGCTGCAAAATCGTGTAAATATTTTTGCTTGATTTCTTCTGATGCAAAGGCGTTTATTGTCTCTGCTATTCCCTGCAGGCCGAATATATTCATCACAGCGGCATCTGCGCGAGAGACAATCTCGATAGCTATTGAATAAACAAGATTCGGAAAATTCAGGCCTCCACAGCGATAGGGCAGCGTAAAGCCCATGACTTCCGCCTGATCGAGCTTTTCAAGGGATTCCTGCACACCCTTCGGTCGGGTCACTGAGCCGTCTGCGTTGAGGATATTGCCCTGTCGGTCCACATCTTCGGCACGCGGGGCGATAAAGTCCCCGGCGAGCTGTCCGAGTGAGGTCAGAACTAAATTATAGTTTTGAATCGCATCATCGGCGCCATCCGGCGCATAGTCGAATTCAGTTGCGAATCTAAAATTTTCCTCACAAATATTAGCCAGCTTGCGCAGGTCAATATGTTGGAATAAGAACTGTATGTCGTCGTTATCTTTATAATAATTTGCCATATTCTTACCTGTTTGTTGTGTTGTGTCTATCTGTCATCTCGACAAACATAATAATAATTGAAACATCGGCTGTAAAGTTAGAAGCTTTGAAAGTAAAGAGTTCTTATGAATAGT
>CAZIED010000285.1:0-2854 GCA_964538525.1 uncultured Pirellulales bacterium
ATATTATGGAAGAGAAGAAAAAGTTACAGAGAACTGACTCAAAAAGATGCTCCGACAAAGATAAGCCCCGCGGTAGAAGCAGTACCGCTGTGAAAAAGAATATGAAAAGGGGTTGGAGTGACGTATTTGATAAACTCACTTACTCAGATGGTCCCGGGGATAATATTTATGTGTATGGATAGATTTTAAGATTTTTTACTCTACGAGGAAATCGAGATTGGGTTTTTTCATCTGTCGAATACAGGTAGCCTCCAACACATTGATAGTTGGTCATATCATTCAGGTGATCAATTCGTTCCTGCTCAAATCAAGTCAATAGTTACTTGGCATTTCTGTAGAAAACTATAACTACCTGCCGATATAAGTTAAGTCCGATTCAGGACATAAAATGTAAGTACATTTAGAATGAAGTTTTTATGGGACTTAAGAGGAGTAACCCTTGCTTGGATTCTAAAGGGCAGTAAAAAATTATGAGGAAAAGAAAAATCTCAACTCGAATGAGCATGCCAAAGTCCGGTTCGCTGAAAAGAGAAACGAAAACGAAGGCTGCCCAGTGCGCGTGCATAGGCATCTTATTATTATTGTTGTGCAGTTGTATTAGTTTCAATATAGCGGATTGGCCGAGCAGGTTCGTATATCCGCATAATAATCCAACGGTTAATTGGTGTGGCTCGATAGGTGCCTTGTGCGCATACTATTTACTTTATTATTTTGGGCCGGGGGTCTTTGTTATATTGATAGCGGCGATTTGTTTTTTGATTGTCCGGCTTTTCTCTCACCCTATAGACCAGCCTGTATTGCGAGCAGTTGGGCTGGGACTATTGACAACAGCGGCTTCGAGCAGCTTCTATCTTTTTTGGCCGTATCAAGTGTTCAATTTCCCGATAGGTTCCGGCGGCTTGCTCGGCGTAGGGGCGGCAACTTTTTTGCGAAGCCATTTCGCCACTTTGGGTACTTTTATATTAATAGCAGCTACCTGGATAGTGGGATTTATCCTCTCAGCGGATAGCCTTTTTGTCTGGATGCTGCTGGGTATCGGCGTCGCCGGCAGAAAGGCGGTCGGCGTGGCAGTGCCGGCCTGGTCGGTGGCTAAGAAGCACTCAGAATCCCTGAGCGAAATATGGCAGAAGTTAAGCGACAGACAGAAATCATTAACAATTGGCGGCACTGGTAGTACGGCTATTTCGACCATGACACCGGTTATCGCTATCCCACAGAGGCAGTCTGATGCTCTAAAGGTCAAATCAGCCAGGATAGAGCCGTCAAAACCTCCGACCTCTGACCCATCCAAGACTGCTTTCGGACAGCCGGTTTATGAGGATTATGTCCTGCCGCCGTTAGAATTGCTGGCAGAGCCGGAATATAGTTTTTCTTCGGTACAGGAGAAGGTTGTTAAAGAAAAGGCTGCTGCTTTGGAGAAGCTGCTTTCGGAGTTTAGCGTAAACGCACGTGTAGTTTCCGCTGACACCGGGCCGGTGGTGACAATGTTCGAGCTGGAGCTTGCGGCGGGTGTCAAGGTCAGTCAGATAAGCACGCTTGCGAACGATATTGCCCGTGCGCTTGGAGCGGGGGCTGTTCGCGTTGTGGCTCCTCTGCGGGGCAAGCACACGATAGGTATTGAGGTGCCGAACAACGAGAAAGAAAAAGTCCGCATTAAGAACCTCATGGAGCTGGCGGGCAGGCGTCCGCAGAGTATGGAGATACCGTTGTTTTTAGGCAAGGATTCCGCCGGCGAAGCGCTTGTTTCGGACCTGACTACTATGCCGCATCTGCTTATTGCCGGCACGACCGGCTCAGGAAAAAGCGTCTGCATCAATGCTATTATCGCTGGGATTCTTCTTACCAAGCGGCCGGATGAGGTTAAAATGATTTTGGTTGACCCAAAGATGGTCGAGATGACCGCTTTTAACACGATTCCGCATCTGATGTGCCCGATTGTCACTGAGACTCAAATGGCTGTTCAGATACTCGAATGGGCAACGGTGAAGATGGATGAGCGCTACGCACTGCTGGCCGAGGCGAGGGTGAAAAACGTTGCCGAGTACAATCGGTTAGGCTCAGAGGAGATTGTCCAGCGATTCTGCCCGGGCAGCCCCGAGGAAGAAGCGCAAATTCCAAAGAAACTTCCATATATTGTGATCGTAATTGATGAGCTTGCGGATTTGATGATGACCGCGCCGAAGGAGATAGAGGCCTACATTGTACGTCTTGCACAGAAGAGCCGGGCGGTTGGCATTCATATTATCTTAGCCACGCAGCGGCCGCAGGCAACGGTTGTCACCGGCCTTATAAAGTCGAATATGCCGACAAGGATAGGCTTCCGTGTGGCGGCAAGGCTCGACAGCCGAATCGTCCTTGACCAGAATGGCGCAGAGACTCTGCTCGGTGAGGGTGACATGCTGTTCCTCAAGCCCGGCACGAGCGATTTGATTCGTGCACAGGGCACTTTTGTCGATGAGGCGGAGGTTAAGCGGATAGTCAGGCATCTTAAAGATATTGCCGAGCCGCAGTTCCATCCGGAACTGACACAGCTAAAGAAGTTCGATACCTCTGATATGTGTAAGGATGAGCTGTTCGATGATGCTGTTCGCGTTGTTTTAGAGACACAGCGGGGTAGCGTCTCGCTGCTGCAGCGCAGGCTCAACGTCGGCTACGCGCGTGCCTCGCGGATGATTGAGATGATGGCCGCAGCGGGAGTGCTCGGCGAGTATAAGGGAAGCCAGGCACGTGAGGTGATGATGACGCAGGAGGAGTATAAACGGCTGCGTGAGAAGATGGAGCAAGAAGAAAGCGAGAAAGCATCGGCTGAGGCTGAATCGTCCGAGCCTTCTTATATAAGCGAGGGCCAAAAGGG
>CAZIED010000286.1:0-2823 GCA_964538525.1 uncultured Pirellulales bacterium
ATATAATCGCTGCTGCCGTTAAAATTCAAGGCATTATCAACCATGCCCGCTGTAGTCATAGAGGATGTGTTGTGTCGTGCAACACCATGATTGCCTTTGCCGCTACTGTCAGCTACTCTGGTGTTAGATGCATCGTCATCCATCTTCCAATAGCCAGCCAGGTTGGGCGAAGACGTTTCTAATGGTATTGAGTCAGTACCATAATGCCAAGTTTCAATTTCGCCTGATTGAGTATGCCCGTCGGCGGGGATCTGGAATGTAAAGTTGGCAGGAGTTTGAAACTGCACTAAGCTAACGGTATTGTCGGTTTCAAGGCCAAGACAAAAATCATGTGTTGTATCAGCTACATCGGAAGCATTATTGTAGTTATAGCCGACACACATTTCAATTCCGAAAACATGAGAGCTGACTGTAGGTACCCTAATCGTCTGCCATGTGCCAGTATCAACCACTTGAGGAAGATTTTGTGGAAACAGTTTAATCTCGTAATTACCTGAAGCTCTGTCGGTAGAGGCTGTTCCGGTGACATTCAAAATACATGGTACAGTGGTGGTTTGTTCATCTGCCCATGTCGTAGCTGGGCCACTGTAAATGAAATCCAGCCTATCATTTGTTGTATTGTAGGTATATGTGCCCGTTGCGTTAATTCTTATGCCGGCACCGTCTCCGGCATGCAATTCCCATGTACTCTGAGTTGTGTAATTTTCTCGCATGATCCAGTTACTAATGGTGCCGGTAGTGCTGTATTTGGTGCTGTTGAAGGTTCCCTTCCAGGTTCCGAAAGGCCTTTTGAAACCAGGATCTGTGCTTGTTGCCGTCACTGAAATGTCATCGAAAGCCCGACCATCGTCACCCCATGGCCAGTCGTCGTATTGCTGAAATTTGATACGGAAATCTGAATTGTAGCTGATATTTACGGATCTAACGGCAGAATCCAGGTCAAATGATTGATCATTGAAGCTATCAGTCAAATTGGTCAAAAGATACCAGTTGATACCGTCGGCACTGAATGAAATACCATCACCATCAAAATGATCTTTGAAGCTTGACGGCAAAGAATTATTTTCGTCTCTCATGCTTATATGGTCTAATGTCAGCACTACGCCACTTCGTCCATTTAAATTGAGGTGCAATATGGCCTCGTTTAAAGAACCTTGAAAGTTGTACTCACCCATGCGAAGCTGACCATCTACAACTTCAATGAAACCTCTATTATTGGAGTAGTATTCCCAACCACCCGCAACGTCTGGTTTGCCTGACGAAAAATTCTGATGGTAAGGAAGAGACTGAGGTGTTACGTTATTCAAAGTGTAATTAACCCAGATTTGCCATTCGGTGATTTCGCCTTCATCTCCGGCAGTAAAATCTGCAGCATTAAGATACCACTTTCTATTTGCTGACAATTCGTTCCACGCGGTTATCCCGGTTTCTTTCTCATGTATGTTATCGGTACCTCCACCTGCTCGGTCCCACAGGACGTAGTCTATCCATTGACCGTTTTCCTCGGTAGTCAGCCATACTTTTAGGTCGGATATATACGTATGGTTTATCCAGTATTCAACGTCCACACTTGTAATTACAGAATTCGTGGGAGCTCCCGTTAAATTAATCTCCCATATTGCTCTATTATCCAAACCGCCTTCATCTGGAATTGAATAATTGCCTCCTGAAGCTAAATAGGAAATCTGGCCTGGCTCTGCTTGAACGTTGATTGGGATGAGGATTAAGATTAGTATGGGAATAACAACGAACCATATATACTTAGAAAATAGTGAGTGTGTATTAATTGTTGATAAACGTTTCATTGTTTCTTACCTCCCCTGGTTTGAGGTTAAGATTTAAGATTATAGAGCATTTCATCAAGATGTGGGATAGCCAAAATGTTACTTTATCGTTTCTATATATTTCTGCTTCTCTCGTTTTATAAGAAAATTAAGCACACATCCTCCTGACAACCTTGTTTTTGGCTCCCTTCCTCCCAACCAGGAACTGATTAATCACAAACTCATAGACCTTAAAGTTGATAACCAAGAATTAATGAGTTATCATTCCTCTTAATCCTTATCCTTCCATGAGAATGATTGTGAGCATAATAAACAGTCTTTAAGCATAGCGATTAGTTTTTCGCCTTCGCCTAAAGTGCTTTATTCCTCCAATGTTTGTCGGCTATTACTTTCTATCATTATACTTAAATGTTCATTATTATTCAAGGAAATTCTGATTTTCTTAATTTTTTCTATAATTTTTGGACGTTTTTTTGGTTTTATATGGTTAATAAATACATAGAATTGCAAAGAAGTATGAAAGTTATTAATGAAAATTGGTATTTTTATGGGTATGTCTTGAATGTTCCTATAACCACCATACTGTGATAATTATGTCAGAATCCGAAAAACAGCAAAACAAGAGTTGCAGATTGGCAATATATGCGGTATAATACAATTTATATTGTGATATTGATAATTGAATACGGGGGCGAAAGGCATCGACCGGATGGCGGATTGACAAGCTGCACGTCCAGGACGCCGGTTGGCCTGGCTAATCATCCGGCACTAAACCATAAATGGCAACTATCAGTTGCGCATGGCTGCCTAATTAGTAGCCCGTCCTGCCGGGCTTTGCCTGTGGGTTCGGCAAGGGCGTCAGACAGCAGGCTGGCTGAGCCGGTTTTTCGGGCCGGTAAGGCGAGATTTTCTCCGAAATAGCTGAGCTAAAAGCCTGTCGTTTGGCTGTTAGCAAGGCGAAACAATAATAAAGCGACTAAGCGTGTAGAAGCTTATCTTGAAGCATCACGGGACGGGGGTTCGAATCCCCCCGCCTCCA
>CAZIED010000287.1:0-2817 GCA_964538525.1 uncultured Pirellulales bacterium
TTGTTTATGTCGCCGACACCGATGGTCATCTTTGTTATAGCCTTCAGATTCACGCTGGTTATGCTCGTCATCGGAATAGTCCACGGCGTATACGTCGCTACGGTCGTCGCAGCAGGATATGTGACCGTTGGATTACTAATGCCGGCGCTATCCTGCAGCACCACATACAACTGCTCTGGGCTGTTACTAAGTATGCCGATGGGCTTTTGCTGCCACGTGCCTGTGCCGGGATTGGCAACATTGGAAAATTCTGCTGTGCATGTTGCATCAACGTTATGGCTGGTCAGGCACAAGCCTGTAAAGATATCCGTAAGCATGGGTATATCTATGGAGCCAATTGTTGTCCAGTTAGTAGTTCCGTTTGCTGAATATTGGCCGGTAAAGGTATTTCCGCTGCGGGACAATTTTACCCATTGCGGGGCTTTGACCGTGGCGGCTGTTGCGACTTCCTCGGATGCGCTGCCTGCAGCAGAACGGAGCTGCATGGAAACTCCACTACCGGGCGTCACAACCACCATAACGAATTTAGCATCTGCATCCAACGTCTCGCGAAACATTACTCCCGCCTTTGCCCATGCATTGGTGTTACTGACGCTGACTACTTTAGCCGTTATGTCCCCAACTCCTGAGAACTGCTTAAAGGCAAAGTGGAACTGGTCGGACACACCTACGATATCTGCTCCACGGGCGGTCATAGTGTAAGTTGTTGGTCCGCCTGTGAAGCTACTATAAGACAGTGGTAGGCCTCTAAACCACAACGTTAAGGAATTAACGCCTTCCCTTGTCCAATCCTGAGGGTCGGTCCACTGGCGCTGGGCCTCTGAATATAAAAGCGTACCAGTCTTTTCAAGTGCTGTGCCCTCGTTGACCACACCATCATTGTCATAGTGCATATACATGGATTGATGGCCGCTATGGACTATATGCTGTTCGGCATATGGTGGTTGAAGATGCCCCACAGTCATGCCGGTATTATTCACATAGTAGTCCGCCCACGTATCGTATATTATGTTGCTTGCGTCGTTATAATCTTCAAAGTCATCTACGACAATGAAATTACCTGTAGTAAACTGCCAGACATCTCCTATCCACCGCTTATCGGGATGACCCTCGTTGACCCCATCGACTCTCCAGCAGTAGGTTTTGTTGTATTCGAGGGTTCCGGGCTTAAAGCTGTTGACATCTATATTGGTGAGAGTAACGTTCGGGTAATTGGCCAGGTTGGACGCGTTGGCGTTTTTTACATCGTCGGAATTAGTGCCGAAGTACACCTCGTGTGTCATAGCAAACTTGCCCGGCTTCCAGGTAAGAGTAGGCTGGGTCTGAATATCCTTTTGCTGATCGGCAGGATATGGATTACTGGCGAGTTTGCTGTTGAGCAATCGTGCATTGTCGAAGTAAAAAATTCCAGGGCCAATAGTTGGATCATGACCTGTGGCGACAATCAATTGTGTCCAACCAGCAGGAGTTATGCCGGCAACATTAATACCAGAGTAGTCCCAGACAATTGTCCTCGTGTCCATGTCCCCGAAGGTTAACGGATCCCAGTTACCAGGAGAGCCAGGATTACTCGTATCACTAATAGGATTATTTATCTGGGCCCATCCAGTCGCAGCGGAATTGATAGCAATTGCAGGGACCATTGAATAGGAGTGGCCTTGCCACTCGGAAGTGACCCACGTCACGTCCAATGAGAAGAGGTCGTTAGCCTTAAGGTCCTCAAGCTGCTGGGCGTTGAGGTCGAGTTCTATAACCCAGTCCCAGCCGGTTGGAATGTTCAGCTTGAGGCTCTTACTGTTCAATGTGGCCCCAGTAGTGCTGTAACTTGACGTAGCCTTAGTTCTCGTCCAAATGAACCATCTGTCCATACCGTCTTCCCAGTCGCCTAACACAACGCCTGAGCCGGGATACGCGGTCGTAAAAGTCCAGATATCGCCTGTCCACAGCTTAGTACCAGGGTGTAAATCGTTGACCTCATCGACCCGCCAGTAATAGGTCTGGCCGAATTTGAGGGCTTCAGGAGTATAAGTATTAGGGTCTTGACCTTGTCTGACTAGAACGCCCCGTGGATTGGTCTTGTTGGCCATGCTTACAGTGATAAAATTGGTGCCAAAATATACATCGTGCTTTTGAGCATACACACCCGGTATCCAGCTAAGAGTTATTTGACTCGGCACTTCTCTTGCACCATCAGCCGGGCTAGGATTATAAACCGCTCCACCACCGAGCATTTGCACATTGTCAAGATAGTAAATGCCGCCGGGACTGTACCCACCCCAGTTCGTACTGAGGATAAGCTCTAAATATTCGAGGTGGTCAAAATCTATTTGAGGCAAAGCCAAAGAGTAATCATAGATGACATTAATTGTTTCGTTCTCACCAGCCGTGGTCCAGTCTGCGTTCTGGAGCGACTGCACCCACACCTCCTGGCTGCCTGGTACTGAACTACGTGCACGGACAGCCAGATAGAGTGCGCAATACTCGCTTGAAACAAGAGTCCACTCGGAAAACAGCCGCGTGACGTCTGCAGAGATCTTTAGGTTTTTCCTGAACTCTTCAACTTTTCCATTTCTTATCAGGTCATACATGATTGCTCGACGATTGCCGGTAAGTGCATTGATCATGAGACTGTTATTGTTTAATGTGACCCCATTTGTGCTAAATCCTACCGTGTTGTTGGCATCGACAACGCTCCATCCGTCCATGCTGTTTTCAAAATTTCCTATCGTTACGCCGTAAGTCGTGGACGCCAGAGCCAGCACCAGGACAACAGAAATAAAAGAGATTAATTTTGAGTACATAATAGTCCTCCTTCAA
>CAZIED010000288.1:0-2791 GCA_964538525.1 uncultured Pirellulales bacterium
GATTTCTTTGTCGGCAGATATTGCAATAAGAACTCTTGCCTCTGGCATTATGAAAGGTATCTCCAAGAATAGAATACAAAAGAAAACAGAAATTTTTTTGACACCGAAAAGGACAAAAACACATGAAAGACCAATATATGCAGAGGAAGCATCAAAATGCGGTTTAGAGATTGACTTAAGAGACGTAAAACAAAACTTTTGGAAAATGGTTTATGAACTGTATATCCGGACTAATAACTTCGTATCAACGAAGGCTCCAAAGTGCATCGAAAGCAAAATTCATTCCTTTGTTGCATCAGTTACGGAGGGGAAAAAATGAGTAAAACGAATAAATTGAGTAGAAGAGCCACAGAAAAAAAGAATTTTATTGAAGCAAGAAAAAGTCTCAAGAGAATGCAAGAAGAGATTGCACCATTTATAAAACGTCGGCAGCTTAAACAGCATTCGACTGCTGGAGAATGGTGCGAAACATCAAATATCTGTCTCTAATTTCATGGTATCACTATTAATGACTTTGCATTTCAAATAAAATAGGGAGATTGAAGTTATGGCAGCGAAAATGTATTACGAAAAAGATGCCCCGATAGCTCCTTTGAAGGGCAAAAAAGTGGCAGTTATCGGCTACGGCAGCCAGGGCCACGCACATAGTCTGAATCTGCGTGACAGCGGTATCAATGTTGAAGTAGCCGAGCTGAAAGGAACCGACAATTACAAGCTGGCTGTAAAGCACGGCTTCAAACCGACCGACATCAAAACCGCGATGAACGGCGCTACGCTGGTGATTGTGACGCTACCTGATGAGCTCCAGGCGAAGGTATATAAGAATGAAATCGAGCCGAACCTGAAAGCCGGTCAAACCCTCGGTTTTTGTCACGGCTTTAATATCCATTTCAAATACATTGTACCACCGAAGAATGTTAATGTGGTGATGATTGCTCCGAAAGGGCCGGGACATCTTGTCCGCAGCGAGTTTGAAAAGCGAGGCGGGGTGGCGAACTTGATAGCGATTCAGCAGGATGCAACCGGCAACGCCAAAGATATTGCTCTTGCCTGGGCAAACGGAATCGGCGGGGCGCGAGCCGGCGTCATCGAAACAACATTTAAAGAAGAAACCGAGACGGACCTGTTCGGCGAACAATGTGTTCTCTGCGGCGGCCTTACGGCGCTGATTAAAGCCGGCTTTGAAACCCTCGTACAAGCAGGTTACCAGCCGGAAATCGCATACTTCGAATGTATGCACGAGGTCAAATTGATAGTCGATCTTATGTATCAAGGCGGCCTTAGCTACATGAGATACAGCATATCTAACACCGCCGAGTACGGCGACTTAACACGCGGGTCGAGAATTATTGATGAGCGGACCAGAGCAGAAATGAAAAAAATCCTGTTGGAGATTACATCAGGTCAATTCGCCAAGGAGTGGGTCAACGAGTATCAGACCGGCCTAAAGAAATTTAAGCAGTTGTACGATAAAGACTACAACAGCCAGCTTGAGGAAATCGGTCGTAAATTACGCAAAATGATGAAGTGGATTGATGTAAAAGAAGTATAAAGAAGAAGATATTATGAAAGCAGCAGGAAAATATTCGTATGGTGGCATTTTTGGGATCAGCAGCCGGGGATTAGGAGACAGTAGTAAAAAATCCGTCTTCTGTATTCTGTATTCTGTCTCCTGTATTCTGTCTCTCGGCTTGTATGGTTGTTCTGCTATCCAGTCCATTAGGCGTCAGCAGCTTTCCCATGAAAAGCTCTCAGCTTCCTACAATCAGGCGACACTAAAGACCAGCAGCAGCCTCGATGTGCTGCAGGTAATTCGCAAGACGGATTCTGACTTGATGCCGCGACTTACAGAGACACCGTTGCTTAGTCAAAACGATACCACTATCGCCTCGACGGGCCAGAGCAAAAATGGTTACAAAACCTGGGTTACATTGGTTGCCTTCGATGAGCAGAGCATGGTTGCAAGGCGAAAATACTTTTATTTAATAGACGAAAAAGCGTGGATTAAGCCGGGACTGATATTTGACAGCCAGATTGTATTGCCCGCCGAAGAGCTTGATAAGCCATATATAACCGAGGAGGCAAGGCAAATCGCCATACTGAAGCTCGTCGCAGAGAGCTGGCATAAGGATGCCGGCAGTCTCAGCCCTGATAATCGGACGCTTGCTGCCTCCGGTGTGCTTATGGATCATGTATTTAAGACGATTTTGATGGAGTTTGACAAATCGCCTTCGTTGGCAAAGAATCTGAGTGACAAAAACGGCGTCAAATTCAATCACATAAATCTCGACAAAGGCAGAATCCGCACAACGGTAGAAGGCAATGTTGTTACAGTGAAGTGCATGTTAGGCGTGTTTATACATTTATTCGATAAACAGTATTGATAATCAAAAAAAATAAAATAATCATTAATCACTTATCATTAATCATTCAAAAAGAGTGGGTCTATAAGCCGAGTTCTGTGCCCTGTCAAAATTTGACAGGCGGCGGCCATTTATCTTGACCAACTGTTACCAGTTGGCTCTAGCGACCTACCCGCCGGTCGCCCCCGCTCTTGTCTTCGACAGAAGACGCGGGGGCACGCTCGGGCCAAGCTGCCGGCTGTTTGGTCTTGCAGGTGGTGGGGTTTACCATGCCGGAGCCGTCACCGGCTCCGCGGTGCGCTCTTACCGCGCCATTTCACCATTGCCTGTATCCCGGCAAGCCGGAATCATCGGCTGTGTATTTTCTGTGGCACTTTCCCTATCCCGCACCTATTGTCAATAACCTGTGCTGTTTTAGATTATCATGC
>CAZIED010000289.1:0-2790 GCA_964538525.1 uncultured Pirellulales bacterium
CAATCCCTTTACTGATTGTAGTTTTCTTCGCGAGCATACCTACCTATGCTAAATACAGCGGCGGTACGGGAGAGCCTAACGACACGTACCAGATCGCTGCGGCCGCCGACCCAATCGCCCGGAGGAGCTGTTGTCGGCTCCTGCCCGGTGACTGGGTTCAAGAATCTTGAATACAAGAAAGGAAATTACAGCCATGAGAAAACGTATCTTAACCATCACATTACTTACCTTGGCCCTGGCTGCCTGCCTGGCGAGGGGTGAGACCTGGCGCTGCGACAATGAGAATGGAACTTACTCCAATCCCTTGTTCTACGAGGAGTTCTCAGACCCGAGTATGATCCGTGTGGGCTCGGATTACTACTTCACAGGTACGACTATGCACTGTATGCCCGGCCTGCCGATCCTGCACTCCAAGGACTTGGTCAGCTGGCGCCTGATCGGGTACGCCTTCGACCGCCTGGATCTGGGGCCTGCAATGCGCCTCGAGGGCGGGGAGATCTACGGCCAGGGAATCTGGGCGCCCAGCTTCGTCTACAATGAAGGCACATTCTACATCCTCGCAAACGTCAACCGGTTCGGCACGCAGGTCTTCCGTGCCACAGACCCAAAGGGGCCATGGAAACACAACCGAATCAGCACCGGACTACATGACCTCTCGGTCCTGTTTGACGACGACGGGAAGGTCTACGCCGTGTACGGGGCAGGCGAGATACGAATCACCGAGCTCAATGCGGACCTCACGGACGTGTCCTCCGGTACAGACCGCGTCCTCATCCCCAGGGGAAAGGGCATGGGCGAGGGATCGCACTTCTACAAGCTCAACGGCAAGTACCTGATAGTCAGCGCGATCCCAGGAGCGCACACGCCCATGGTCTGTGCCAGGGCCGACAAGCTCGACGGACCCTGGGAGATCCAGACCATCAGCTCTAATGAGAGCATGGGTATAGGCCTGAGCTACAGGCTCAGGGGCAACGCCAACCAGGGCCCTCCATTTCAGATCACGCCGCCAAACGTCAACTTCCGCGGAGGTCTGTGGCTGCACCAGGGCGGGATAATCGACACCCCCAACGGCCAGTGGTGGGGCTACTCAATGATGGACCACAATGCCATGGGCCGTCTGACCTGTCTGTCACCCGTGACGTGGCAGGACGGCTGGCCCTTCTTCGGCCTGCCCGGCAACCTCCAGCGAAGCCCCCGTGTCTGGATCAAGCCTGACATTACACCTGTCCAGCCCCCCACGTCCCTTGCCGAACGAAGCGATACCTTTTCCGGGGACAAGCTACAGCTTCTGTGGCAGTGGAACCATGTACCGGACGACTCCAAGTGGTCCCTCACCGAGCGTCCCGGATTCCTGCGACTGCACTCTTTACCTGCTAAGGACTTCTGGTGGGCACGCAATACTCTCACCCAGCGTGCGGTCGGGCCTGAGTCCACGGTCACGGCCGAGCTCGATCCCAGCGGTATGAAGCTGAGCGACGTGGCAGGTCTGGCCTTGCTCAATCTACCCTATGCCTGGCTCGGAGTGGCCAGGACCGACTCCGGCATGGAGGTGCAGCACTTCGACCAGATCACGGGCCAGACCACACGCAAGCCGGTTCAGGCGGACCGGCTCTGGCTCCGCGCACACTGCAATTTCGACATTGATAAAGCGGACTTCAGCCTTAGCACAGACGGCAAGACCTTTACTGCCATTGGCGGGGAATTCACTCTTGTCTTCCAGCTCAAGACCTTCCAGGGCGTCCGATACTGCCTGTTCAACTACAACACCTCCAGTTCTGCCGGTGGCTATGCGGACTTCAATTCCTTCCAAGTGGACGAGCCCAGGCCGAGGGGCCTAACGAAGCCGATCCCTATAGGTAAGACGATCACCCTTACCTCTCTTGCAGACAAGGCAGCGGTCCTCGCGGCCAAGGATGGCGTTCTCCAGGCTGTGACTGACACTGATGCTACTCTGCGTAGTAGCCCCGCCTTTGGCGGGACGCTACGTAGCACGAGTCCGGCTGCGTCCAGTGGGGCGGCTCGCTTCCACGTTATAGACTGCGGCCAGGGCCGCATCGCCCTGCAGACCGCGTCCGGGGGCTTCGTGTCCGTAGCGGCCCCAAGCAAGGCGGGCTCTGTAACCCTCAAGACAGGCCAGCCGGGCGATGCAGAGACCTTCCAGTGGGTGGACATGCAGCGAGGAGATATCATGCTCCTGTCCCTGGCCACGAACCGTTATCTCTTGGCCCAACCGGATGCACCTGGTCCTGTGTCTGCGGACCACCCTGGCCCCAGACCCGACCGCAAGGACGGTTCGTGTTTTGCCTGGAAGGCAATAGGAGACAAGTAGGGTCCTCTGGTTCAGTGGTTACTACAGTTTGAAAACCTGGATTGCCAGCAGATTTTATTGGGATTTTATTGGGGGATTTTATTCGGGACGTTTACCTATTTCTGCCGAGGACTTTGCCGGAGAATAAAAAGATCAGAATGGGCAATAAGTTGCCCATCCTACGGCTGAATTATCCTCCGAATAAAGAGCCAGCATAGAGTGAAACTAATCCAGACTGAGTTATTGCGTTATGGCAGAACAATATAGCAAGTAAGCGCATTGACCCGGGTTGGATCCGGAGAGTGACTTTGCTGGTGTCTCTGTGCTGGCATTCCTTCTCCATAATCGGAGGTTGAGCGGATGTAGGAGAGAATAATGAAAGAGATACCGTTAGGCAACGGCCTAAGAAAAGATGACGGAAGGAGGAGGACGGATGAAGGATGACGGACGACGGAGGACAGAAAACAGAGGACGGAAGGCGG
>CAZIED010000290.1:0-2778 GCA_964538525.1 uncultured Pirellulales bacterium
TCTTCGGCGTAACCCGCCGAAGCACATCCGCCTACGCTAAAGCTATGGCGGATACCCGCTCGCATTCATCAACGGGTAGAACCCGTGGCTTTCTGCGAAGGCGGGTAAATAGTCAATAATAAATAATAAATTTTCAAAAGGCCTTCTTGACCTATCGGCCCGGCTAATGTAATATTTTATCCGCTATCTGCAGAATGACTGCCAGATTCAGAGTGAGTTAATAATTATTTTTAGTCTTTTGTCCCCTCGACTACGCTCGGGGCAGGCTTGGGTCTTGAATATGGATTGTCCCGTTTGCAGAAATGCGATGATTACTCTTGAGCTGGCCGACGTCGAAATAGACCACTGCACCGATTGCGGCGGCATCTGGCTCGACGCCGGCGAGATCGAACTTCTGCTCGGCAAAGCTGATAGAGCCAGGCAATTGCTTGATTCTTTCAAAGTTAACCCCATCTTGACTGAAAAGCCACGAAAGTGTCCTATTTGCGATAAAAAAATGCGGAAAATTATCGTTGGCACCTGCCAGCCGACCCTGTTGATAGATAAATGCCGCCGTGGTGACGGCCTGTGGTTCGATAAAGGCGAGCTGAACAATATCATTGACAGGGCACAGTTAGATAAGGACAATAAAATCTCGAAATTACTGGCTGATATGTTCGGCCACAAACATCCGACGCATGGTTAAATAAAGCATTACCAAATAAAATACAAAGATAAACACGTATTTTTTGAAAGGAGAGAATTATGAGTAAATGGAGCATACTCCTCATCGCCCTTGGTGTAGTTGTTATCATCGTGGCTCTGGTGCTGAAAAAACGTTCCGCATAATAAGGGGAAAAAATGATCACATCGCTGATAATTATTGCTATTGTCCTCGCCCTGCTTGTCATCTTTGTGATTGGCATCTACAACTCTCTGGTTGGGCTGCGCAATCAGGTCGGTAATGCCTGGTCGCAGATCGACGTTCAGTTGAAACGCCGGCATGACCTGATTCCCAACCTTGTTGAAACCGCAAAGGGTTATATGCAGCATGAACGGGGCACCTTTGAAGCTATAACCAAGGCCCGAAGCCAGGCAATGGGCGCAAGAACTGTCGCCGAGTCTTCGAAAGCTGAAGGAGCTCTCGGCGAGGCCCTTAGCAAATTCATGTTGGTCGTGGAAAACTACCCGGAGCTTAAGGCTAACCAAAATTTCCTCTCGCTGCAGGAAGAGCTTAGCAGCACCGAAAACAAAATCGCTTTTGCCAGGCAGAGCTATAACGACCAGGTCTTGTTTTTCAACAATAAGATTCAGATGTTTCCCTCCAATATCGTCGCCGGCATGTTCAGCTTTGCCAAACGCGATTTCTTTGAGATAGAAGCCGCTGCTGAGCGCGAAGTACCAAAGGTAAGTTTTTAATCTTGCAGGCGGCTGGCTGACAATAATGTAATCGTTGGACGCTCTCCTGCCAGCCGTGTTGTACAAACCATGTGGGAATTGATACGAGCCAACAAGAGAAACTCCATACTGCTGATGGTATTAATGGCGGTGGTGCTGCTGTTGTTGGGTTTTATCATCGGTTTAGGATTTTCGGGAGACCCGGCAGGTGGCTTTTTCGGCCTGATAATAGCAACGGCTGTTTGGCTTATCCTCGCATTGGTAAGTTTTTCAAGCGGCGACCAAATCCTTTTAGCCGCCAGTAAAGCCGTCCCTGTCACTCACGATGTACATCCACAGCTTTTCAACGTGGTTGAAGAGATGAAGATTGCTGCAGGGCTGCCGGCAATGCCCAAAATTTATATCATTAATGACCCCGCCCCGAATGCTTTTGCAACCGGCCGAAGCCCAAAATCGGCTTCAGTCGCCGTCACTGCAGGCCTTTTAGCCAGACTAAACCGTGACGAGCTGCAGGGCGTCGTTGCGCATGAGACAAGTCACATCCTGCACCGTGACATCCTTTATGTAACCCTTGCCGGTATCATGCTCGGAGCGATTGTATTACTCTCACAGGTTTTTTTGCGAAGCATGTACTATGGCTCAATGATGGGCTCCCGCAGAAGATACTCATCCGGCGGCAAAGGCGGCGGCTACGCCCAGCTTCTTATAATCGTAATCGCAATAGTCGCAGCAATTCTGGCACCTATAATGGGGTACCTATTGTATTTTGCCCTTTCGAGAAAACGTGAATATCTCGCCGACGCTGGTGCCGCAAGGCTAACACGCTACCCGGAGGGTCTTGCCAGCGCCTTAGAAAAAATCGCCAATGATTCTTCGCCGCAACTTGCTGCCGCCAACAAAGTTACTGCTCCAATGTATATCGCCAATCCCTTCAAGAGAAGGGGACAAAGCAAACTATCGGATTTGACCAGCACCCATCCTCCAATTTCCGAGCGGATACGAATTTTGCGTAATATTACCCAGGGCGCATCCTTCAGAGACTACTCGCAGGCTTATACCGCCGTAACAGGCCACAAAACGATTGTCCCCCCTGCTGCTTTAGGCAAAGAAGAAATATCTTTGCGGGGTCCTTCCGCTGAAGCCAAGAAGGAAGACCGCCTGGGAAAACAGCTCCGCCAGATTGGTGATATTATGCGAAAGGTCAACGGCTTTCTATTTTTAACGTGCGCCTGCGGCTTGAATCTAAAAATCCCACCGAACTTCAAAGCTGACAGAGTTACCTGCCCGCGGTGCAAAAGAGAGCTGAAGATTACAAATTAATTCGGAAAGTCTTAACTATAACCTGTATTTAGAGCCTATCCGAATAACCCGCTCTATTGCGGCCGGCTGCAAAGTTTGATG
>CAZIED010000291.1:0-2775 GCA_964538525.1 uncultured Pirellulales bacterium
TTTTAAACGCTAATAATCCAAAAATCAATGCAATTCGGGACGATTCAACATTGCCCTTGTCCATTCAAGAACTTTTTCCGACGGTTCATCGGCGGCAATGGAGAGCCAC
Source organism: uncultured Pirellulales bacterium (assembly GCA_964538525.1). Lineage (GTDB taxonomy): Bacteria > Planctomycetota > Phycisphaerae > Sedimentisphaerales > Anaerobacaceae > CAZIED01. Next base: position 110 of record CAZIED010000291.1, read on the forward strand.
GTGACATTGCGAAAGGTCTTAAACCACGTCCGCTGATGCTTGGCTAACCGGCGCGTGTTTATCTTTATCCGCTCAACCGCATCATCAAAACTCATTCGGTCAGATAGATAATCTATAATCTCTGCATAGCCGATGGCACTGCGAGCCTGTAGGCTCATCGGTTTTTCCTCGGCCAAAAGGGCCTTGACCTCGTCAACCAGGCCGTCGTCTATCATCCTTTTGACCCTAAGGTTTATTCTTTTACTTTCCTCGGCCTTTTCCCTGCGCAGACCGATTATCGTCCACGAAGATGAACCCCACGTAAAACGTGGGGCTAAATATTCCTCCTTCATCACTCGTCTTTCATCTGTATTTTGTATTATGTTTTCTGATCCCTGACCCCCGACCCCTGCCCCCTGAAAAATATTCCATTGTTTCTGAAAGCTGGATATAGGTTTTCCTGTGAGTTTGTAAACCTCCAAAGCACGGATAACGCGCTTCGCGTCGTTTTGATTTATACGTTCGGCCGCTACCGGATCAACCGCCATTAGCTGCTGGTATAGTTGCGATAGTCCTTCCGTTTCAGCCCGCTTTTGTAGCTCCGCACGAAGCTGTGGGTCTGCCGCCGGACCTTCAAACAGGCCGTATAATAGTGCTTTTATGTATAAGGCGGTTCCGCCGACCGCAATGACGGGCTTGTTGCGGCTCGTTATCTGCTCCATCGCATTACAGACCAATTCCAGAAATGTCCCGACACTAAAGGATTCACAGGGCTCAACCACATCAATTAAGTGATACATAATCCGCCGACGGGCCTCTATAGGCGGCTTGGCTGTGCCAATATCCATCCGCCGATAGACCTTCATCGAGTCGATGCTGATTATCTCCGCACCCAGGCTTTCAGCCAGCTCAAAGGCAATCCTGCCTTTGCCGGATGCGGTCACGCCGAGAATTAAAAATCTATTTGGTCTCATAATTTGCTATAAAAAAAGCCAAATGGATATATAATTATAGCAGACAGAACACAAAAGACAGAATACAGAAGACAGAATATAAATGTACAATTTGAGTTTCGACTCCAAACTGAATCAAGCCCGCGAGCTTGTAGATAGTACCCTTAGTCGTCTTCTACAAGAAAAGCCTATCGACAGCAATCTGATGGATGTGCTACGTTACACGCTTACCTCGCCGGGCAAGCGCATCCGCTCGGTGCTGCTGCTTTGGTGCTGCGAGCTGGTCGCCGGAAGCGTAAATCACAATGCCGAGGTCGCATCAGCGTCTGTCGAGATGGTGCACACATATTCGCTGGTGCACGACGACCTGCCGGCGATGGATAACGACGATTTTCGCCGCGGCAGACCCGCCTGCCACAAGGCCTTCAACGAGGCTACTGCCATCCTTGCTGGCGACGCACTTCTGACACTAGCATTCGAGATTCTGGCCAAAGAGATTGATACTCCTGCCGTTGCTGTGCAGCTTATCAGCGAATTGGCCGAGGCAGCAGGACCTGCCGGCATGATCGCAGGGCAACTGGCCGATTTGGAAGCAGAAAATACACCCGGCAGACTTCGGCAAGCTCAGTCGAGCCGCAAAGAAATCCTGGAGTATATTCACAGCAACAAGACGGCCAAGATGTTCCGTTGTGCCGCTGCAATGGGTGCTATTTGCGGCGGGGCCAACGAAAAGCAGTTGAAAATTCTGCGTGAGTTCGGCCTAAAAGTCGGCCTGGGCTTCCAGATAACTGATGATATTCTTGATGTAAGCGCCAGCAGCAAGCGGTTAGGCAAGACCGCCGGCAAGGACGAAAAGGCTGGCAAGACAACCTACCCAGCCGTCGTGGGAATGGAAAAGTCGATAGAGCTGGCCCGCAAGATAACCGATGAGGCGGTTTCCTGCGTGGCTGGATTCGGCCCAAAGGCCGACATCCTCCGCCATCTGGCGATTGCACTTCTAAACAGAACGAAATAATTTTAGCGTACATCGTTCAGCATATAGCACATAGTTTTTTCTGTACGCTGAACGCTAAACGCTAACATAAAAATCGCATATCAATACTGAAAACAACGTTTTTAATCGCATCGATGTAAAAATGAGCCGGCTGATAACCACTTACCCAGCAGTGATAATGATTAAGGAAGAAATTGAGGGTGAGCCGATATACGATGTTGAATTGGGGTAAACCATGGAAGTTCGAAAAGCTGCTTTTGCGGAAAGGATTTTCTGTCCAATCGGATTAATGCCATGCATCGTGGCGGCATCGATGCTGGCTTGCGTGGCACAGAGTAGCAATCAAAAATCGAGACTCGATTCTTCAATTCCTTCGACTCCGCTCAGGACAAGTTTGAGTCATCCCGTCTGGGGCTGGATCAACATTTTTTTACGGCGGCAAAATTGGCCGATTCGGGTTCGGCCGCCTCCAATACATCGAAATAATACCGTTAAAATAGTGTAAAAAACATACTTTGGTAACCCATTAACAGGCCGATGCGTTCTGCTATCGGCCTTTTTATATTGATTTTTTAGCTTTTATCTATCGACGATTGGTTAGGTGTTCCTTGTTCTGTCCTTTGTGCCTTTGCACCTATGCTTCTGTCAGCTTTTCGCCTCAGTCCGTGAATGGTCTATTCTACAAAGCAAACTCAAAACTTAAAACTCAGAAATCATAACCAAGTTATTTTATCAAACAT
>CAZIED010000292.1:0-2773 GCA_964538525.1 uncultured Pirellulales bacterium
CGAAGACAGAAACGGGGGCGAAGCGGAGAAATCTATTCAAAAGCAGATTTCTCGATTCGCCTGCGGCTCGCTCGAAATGACGTTTTTACCTGTTTTCTACAGAGCAATTTGAGAAATGATGTCAGCTTTAATTTTTAAGTGGATTCCTGGGCACGCTTTTTGGCCAGCTTTGTTTTGATTATATTCGCTAACTCCCTACCATCTACGGGCTTGACAATATAGTCATCTGCTCCTATCTCAAACGCCTGGTCAATGTCTTCAATAATCCCTTTGGCTGTGAACATAAAAACAGGTATTTTTTCTGTTTTTTTGTTGTGTTTAAGCTCTGACAGCACCTCGAGGCCGTTCATCCCCGGCATCATCCAATCCAGCAGAATCAGGTCTAACTTTTCCTTTTGTGCCAATTTCAGGCCCGATGGGCCGTCCGCTGCCGTGAGGACATTGAAACCGTACAGCCGCAGATGCAGCTTAAGCATCTCGAGCATGTCCTTTTCATCATCGACCAATAAAAGACGAATTCTATCCGCCATTATTCTGCTCCCTTCGGAACGATATGTTATCATTCTACGTGCGAATATGTAATAGTCAAACAAAAATCTGCTTCTATTTGTTTTGTCCGCCTTTGGTGGACTTTTTGCCCGTCAGAGCGGCATAAGCCTTGTCGTAAATGTTCTGCTCGAGCGGGCAGGATAGGTCCGCTTCACTAACAATTTTCAAAAACCGCTCTTTATGCTTCCTGGTAAAATCCTTTCCATTCTTCAGGATATTGTATATCTCAAATAGAGCAGTAATATAAATACCTGCTAATCCGACCGCCTCTTTGTAGAATTTGACGTAATCTACATCCTTTATATACTCTTTATACATTTTTGAATCGACATCATTGGTTTCATAGTCTTCTGCCGCCTCTTTGTATGGCCCGAGCATCTTGCATGTTTTCAGCGTGAACAGCAGATTGTCAGCCGAATCTTCTATTATACTTTCCTCCGGGAATGTCCCGTAGGTTTCGGCAAAGCCGCGTTGCAAAAAGTAGCGGAACCATTCTTCGGCGTTCTTGAATGTTTTACCAGGCACGCAATCCACCCATTCGTTGAATCTCTGCTCAAAGAAATCATAAGTCGCTTTCTTTTCCTCTTGCGTAGCCTGCCTTTTAACGCGATAAACCTCTTCATAGAGAAAGTAATCCTGAAAAACCTCGCACTGGCGGTGCTTCCTGCGATTCTCGCCGCTGCGGTAGTAGGGCTTGGCGATGAGGTTCACCACCGGATGGATAATCTGGTCGGCTGCAATATGGGTCAGATGTCCTGCGATGTAAGCCAATTTGCGTTCATCGTCGACTTCGAGCACAGGCTTGCCGTTTTTACGGACAACGTCTTTGAACAGAATCTCGCACAGCGTGAGTGGAAATACGTTAACCTGACTCGAATGAAGATGGTGAGACCATGGCGTCACGCCAATCGCCTGAACGAAACCTTCGATTAGCATATCTTTAGCTGCGGTAGTCATGTTGCAGTAGTAGTACAGGTCCGGCCCGATGCTGCCGAGGTTCATATAAGCCCGGCAATTTTTTTCACCGGAAGTATCATCTATTATTTCAATAAAACTCTTAACCTCATCGCTTCCATTTATTTTTAGCTGCTCGAGCGCTTTATGCGCTATGACCATGTGTGCAATATTTGCCGGCATATCAATTCTCCTTTTTGTCTCTATGGATTCCAATTACTTGACAGATATTATTTCGCTAACTTTTCTATAAAGTCAAAGTTATTTTTTAGCCATCAGGATAAAGCAATCCCACCGGTCATGTTTGAAGACTCACTAATGAATCCCGACGTTGTGGAAGACATATTGTTCGGCTGTAATCGAAATGCTGTATTTACCTAACCTCTTATTATTGCTAAGGTTAGCGAAACGTCCTTGAGAATTAGGTAAAATGACGAGAACAACTAACCGTCAGGTACAATTTCAATATACTTTGAAAAATGTCTTGGTAAGAGAGTAAGAGATAAGTGTAAATCTTCCGTAAATCTTTAAAAATTTTCGGAAGATTCCCATTTTTTTTGACTCAAAAGGAGCAAATTTGATATAAATAATAATGAGAAGGATTGTATTTTTTTGGTTATTCAACTCGTGCTGCTCAGCGAGCCTACTCCTCCAAGGCGGGAAGTGCTGCTTCGTAGAGTAGCGAAGGGAAAGTTGTTGTGTCTTTAGGTATAGAGGAGGTCTCGTTAGAGGAGTACCGGCATCGCATTTCGCAGTTAAGAACAGTATATCTAAAGATTATTTATGATATTTATGATGAGGTGTTGTAATAAGAATGCAATAAATATCGTTTTTTTGTCGATAATTTATCGACGAACAACGAACTCGTATTATGGAAAAAGCCAATCATTTTATTAACCAATTGTAAAGAGGATATTATGAAAAAGGTAAGTGTTAATAAGTTCAGTTTCATTATTGCGATTATGGTCGCAAGCCTGTCTGTGTCGGCTTTTGGGCAGCAATTGGCCTTGGTCAATGCCGACTTTGAAGCCCAAACGCTCGCTGATGGAGCTTGGGCTGAGGGGGTTGCGACCGGCTGGACTACCGTTAATTCTGCCGGTGCGCAGGATTTAGGGGCCGGTGCCCTCACTCCGCCAGCACAGAGTGGTGAAAATATCTGCTTCCTGAATCAGAACGGCCGGATTTATCAAGGCCTGCAGGAGCAAGGTGACCCCGTTCTCGTTGAAGCCAATAAGAGCTATAAGGTTTCCGTATGGGTCGGTCGTAGAGG
>CAZIED010000293.1:0-2762 GCA_964538525.1 uncultured Pirellulales bacterium
ATAAGGTACTTTTATTGATTTCAGGTGATTATGGAAATTTGTTGGAAATCAACATTCGCTGGAGAAATAAATGCTTTCTAAGTTAAAGTTAATGGATATTGTGGGTAGCTAACATCTGTATTGTGATTTTTTTACGGCTTTTTTGTAAATCAGTGCTATTTGGATCGTATCTGAGCATGTGAGAGTCCGTGTCTGACAGGGGGATTTGGAGCTGACTCAAATTTAAACTTAAAGGTACAGTCGGTCTGGATTAAATTTATTCAAAAAGGGTTTTGTTGACGATAAAGAATGTGGGAGCTACGATATAGAAGCAGCTGCTCTTGAGCTGAAAGATGTGGATTGGGATTTTGTGACCGGCACTATCAGTCAGTGGCCGAAAATTTTTTTGTGTTTTATTCAAAATTTATAATATAATAGTTTGCATAGATTTTTGGTTGACTTATATATATAAGAGTCAACATTAAAATCCTAAACTTTAATTAAGTGATACAGGGGAAAACAAAAACAGTTCTACCCAAAAGACATCTGGAGATGAAGCTTGACAACAAAAACGGCCAAATATTTGGACCAGTCCACAGAGCATGTAGATGTCTCGGATGATAAGGGATTATATGATCTTTTGATGTCATTCTCACGAGCGTCTTTTCAGGCGAGGAATTTGTCTCGTTGTTTTGAGGTTTATCAACGTATGCTGATGGACGAGCAGGCTGTAATATATTTTGGGCTGGCTGGAGCGCTGGTGCCGGCTGGTATGCGAAAAATTATTGTAGATTTGATGAAAAATCACTTCATCGATGTTTTGGTAAGCACCGGTGCAAATCTGTTTCACGATTTCTTCGAGGCTTTGGGTTATCATCATTACATCGGAGATTCGTACGCTGATGATTCAGAGCTCTGTAGGGCCAAGGTTAACCGAATCTATGATACATATATGAGCGATATAGAATTCAGCAAGGCAGAGAAAAAAATTGCCCAAATCGCAGCCGGCTTTGAGCAGAGAGTTTATTCGAGCAGAGAATTCTTGGAACGCCTTGGTTCTGAGATTGATGATAGCGGCTCTATTTTATTCACGGCTAAAAAAGAGGGAATTCCTGTGTTCTGTCCGGCGTTATGCGATTCGGCAATCGGAATAGCTCTGACTCATCACTATATTCAATCGAAGAGCGGCTCAAGGTTGATTATAGACCAGATACGCGACAACTTTGAGATACTACAGATAATGAATCAGGCTACCAGAACTGGTGCTTTTTATTTAGGCGGGGGGGTGCCGAAGAACTACATTCAGCAGTTAAATCCAATGCATGAGGCGTACGGCTCGCGAAAAGAAGGCCACAAATACTTTGTGCAGCTGACAACCGATGATCCAAAGTTCGGCGGCCTTAGCGGCTGCACATCCAGCGAGGCTGAGGCATGGGGCAAGGTGGCAGCCGACAATTTTTCCGCCGGTGCCTATGTCGATGCGACTATTGGTTTGCCGTTGATTGCCGGGGCGGTGTTCAGTTACTTCTCCGGTCGGTTAATAAGAAAGAAAAGAAATTTTTGTTGGAAAGGAGACGTATTGGAGGGACTAAAAATTGAGTAAGGGAAACCACATTATTTTGGACTGTTACGATGTCGAGAGTGATATCTGTCTTGATGACAAGCGGCTGCTCGAGATGGTCGTGCAGGCCGCTAAGTCGAACAAGGCAACAATTATCAACACATGTCGTTACCACTTTGGCCATAATTCTCCTCCTGGCTGCACCGTCTTTGTGATGCTGGACGAAAGCCATATATCGGTTCACACCTACGCAGATCTTGGAAGAATGGCCATCGATGTCTTCACATGTGGTGATACAGATGCCCAGGCTATCGCAGAACGGCTGAAAGAGCAAATCGGGTTGAAGAATTACACCGAAAAATCGGTCGGTAGATTTTAACTCTTTAATTAGTATTTAGTATTTAGTCTTTAGTATTTAGTCCAACGACTAACGACTCTTTTTTAGTTTTTGCGAAAAGCACAGGGGGCCCCGCTTTGCGGGAATTTGCTCTGAAGCGCCGATTTCAACTGTCCGAAGATGTGAAAGCGACAAGTCGGCAAGACATCCAAACAGGCCAATGTTATAAGTAAACTTGCTTGATGAGCAGTAGTGCAAGCTAATGCGATTCAAGGAGCGGGTGGACATGCTGTGGGCTATTTTTGGTGGAGGATTTCAAAGAGGTCTTCAAAGACAAAAGCCCTACGGTGTGTGAGCTTGTCGATGTGTTCTTTCATAAATATACAACCGTACGCGGATCGGTTGCGAGAATACTATCGGCTATTTTTTTATATCACATAAATCTTAGTCAAGGATACGAAGTAATTTGCCGTTTAGTGTGAATAAATATTCATATAATTTCGGTATGATCCCCAAAGAGTATTCAGGTGCGGATTCTGCCGTTTGTTTAATTCCTTTCGGTTACGACTCCACGAGTAATCCTAGTGTAGTAACGCGGAGAGGCCCTGAAGCAATCATAAGAGCATCGAGACTTCTTGAGTTATTCGACTCCGAGCTTGGTGTGGAAACATACAAAATCGGTCTTCATACTTTGGATGAAATAGAACCTAACGTAAATTCTCCACTTGATAACTCGAGAGTTGCCGAAGCGGTCGTCAAGGAGGTATTAGACCGCGGCAAATTGCCGGTGGTTTTGGGAGGAGACCATTCCTTAACGCTTGGAGCAGTTAGAGCCATACGGAGTAAGTACGCTGATGCAGGCGTTTTAATGCTGGATGCGCATCC
>CAZIED010000294.1:0-2753 GCA_964538525.1 uncultured Pirellulales bacterium
CTCACGAATCACCTGTCACAGACCATTCAGCAGAGCCTTGCTGGTTGTGTTCTTTCTGGGTCTTCTGTTTGGCCCTGCCTGTCAGGTAAATGCCGGCTGGGAGCAGGCAAGTGAAATTCTCATCAGGATTAACGCTCCACAATTTCCTAATCGGGATTTCAACATTATTGATTACGGATCTGTCGGTGACGGCCAAACGGATTGTACCGAGGCTTTCAAGAAAGCTATATCGGCTGCCAACCAGGCCGGCGGCGGTCGAGTAGTAGTTGGCGCCGGCTCATTCCTTACCGGCGCAATTCATCTGAAAAGCAATGTCAATCTGCACGTTTCAGAAGGGGCCATCATCAAGTTTTCTGTGGACCCGAATAAATATCTGCCGGTTGTTTTTACACGGTTCGAGGGCGTTGAGTGCATGAACTATTCGCCTTTAATCTATGCCTACGAGCAGGAAAATATCGCCGTAACGGGCAAAGGGACACTCGATGGACAGGCCGGCAATGAAAATTGGTGGGGCTGGACGAAAACTGCCGGCAATGACATTAAAGAGCAGAGAAATCAGGGTGAAGAAGGTGTTCCGGTTGAGCAGAGGATTTTCGGTGCCGGCAAAAAATTGCGGCCCAACATGATTCAGCCCTATAAATGCAAAAACGTTTTAATAGAGGGCGTTACAATCACGAATTCTCCCATGTGGCACATTCACCCTGTGCTTTCAATAAATGTCATTGTCAGAGATGTAAAGGTTATCGGCCACGGCCCGAACAACGACGGCTGCAATCCTGAATCATGCAAAGATGTCCTCATTGAAGGCTGTTTCTTTGACACGGGTGACGATTGTATTGCCATAAAGGCAGGCAGAAACAACGATGGCAGAAGAGTAAATGTTCCAAGCGAAAATCTGATTGTCAGGAAGTGTGAAATGAAGGATGGTCACGGCGGAGTAGTTATGGGAAGCGAAATGACCGGAGGCGTCAGAAACGTCTTCGCTGAAGACTGCAAAATGGATAGCCCTAATCTGGACCGGGCATTACGGATAAAGACGAATTCGGTTCGCGGCGGTGTGGTTGAAAACGTTTATATGAGGAATGTCACTATAGGCGAGGTTGGCGAGGCAATAGTCAGGGTTGAGTTTTACTACGGTGAAGGCGATACGGGCAAATTCACGCCGACGGTTCGCAACATCAATCTTGATAATGTCACCAGCAAAAAGAGCAGATACGCCCTGCAGATTAATGCTTATGAGCGTTCGCCAGTAACTGACATTAGCCTGAAGGATTGCACATTTGACGGTGTCGAACGGCCCAATGTGCTCGAAGGAGTTAAGAATCTGACTTTTGAAAACGTAAAAATTAACGGCGAGGTTGTAAAATAAGTTTGTTGGGTAGGTAATGGTAAAGAATAAAGACTTTCAAAAAGCAATTGAACTGATTAACAAATCACGCAGTATTTTAATTACAACGCATACCAAGCCGGACGGGGACGCCTGCGGCTCGGTCGCGGCACTACACGATGCCTTAACCGCTCTTGGAAAAAAGGTAAAGCTGCTATTTCTGTCGCCGCTGCCGAAATGGTATTCACATCTTTTTGCTGAAAAAATCCCTGTCCTCAGTGAAGATATTCAGCCCGAAGAGCTGCTACAAGGCCGGCTTGGCAAACCTGTCTTGAGCCAAGTCGAAAGATTTGATTTGATAATAATTATCGACACCAATAGCTACAGCCAACTGCCGAAGTTTGAAGAGTACCTGAAACAAACCGATAAATCTATCCTTGTAATCGACCATCATGTCACCAGTGACAATCTCGGAACTGTAGAGCTGGTTGAGCCAAAAGCTGCTGCGACGGCTTTGATTGTGCATGATTTATTCAAATATGCGAAGTGGCCCGTAACTGAGAAAATCGCTCATGCTCTCTTTTTGGCGGTCGCTTCTGATACAGGCTGGTTCCAGTTCAGTAATACCGACAGCAGGGTTTTCTGTAGCTGTGCCGAGCTGATAGAAGCCGGTGCAGAACCGGCTGGCCTTTATCGAAACCTGTATCAAAATTTCTCGCCGCAGCGGTTCAAACTTATGGTTACCATGCTCGGCACATTGGAATTGCAATTTAATGGACGTTTCGCAACGCAATATCTTCATCAGCAGGATTTTGAGCAGACAGGTGCTTCGTATGAGGATACGGAGGATTTGATCAACGAATGTCGCCGGATTAGTTCAGTAGAGGTAGCAGCCTTATTTGTGGAATTAAAGGATGGCCGAATCAAATGTTCGCTGCGGAGTAAGGGTGCTATTGATGTTTGTAAGATTGCTCAGAAGTTTGGCGGCGGCGGCCACAAAATGGCCGCCGGCACATATCTACCCAGCCCGTTAGAAAATGCAATGCGACTTATTCGTGAGGAGGTTTCAAAAAGACTTGCATGAAGGAATTAGTGCACGATCAGATTTTTGGGGAAAATGATTTTGCGATTTTGTAGATTTTGGTTATAATATTTAATGGTTTTTTAGAGGACGAGAAAATTGATATGACAATATACAGGCAATTATTATCCTAAGGATAAGCAAGGAGATATGTAAATGCCTGAGATTGCACGATTTTATGGAATTGTCATAAAAATGTATTTCAGCCAGAGCGAGCATGGGATACCACATTTCCACGCAATCTATGGTGAGCATGTGGGAGTTTTTTCGATTGAATCTCTGGGGATGGTTGAAGGAGATTTACCGCTGCGAGCACAACGTCTTGTTCACGATTGGGGAGCTTTA
>CAZIED010000295.1:0-2736 GCA_964538525.1 uncultured Pirellulales bacterium
TTTGTGAATAGTTTATGAACTGCTCGGTATGATTTACAAAATCTGCAGATATTTAACGTTTAGCTGACAGGCCTTTTTAGGCCGAAAATAGCTGCTGCCAAGACAGCTAAAAGCGCTATTGCCGATATGTTTCCAAGAATAGAATGTCCCATCTGGTGTACATGGGACTGCACAGATATGCTGAGCTGCGGAAATATCCCATCAAGTAGTAATCCCGCCCCCAAAGCACAAACCACAACCGCAAAAAGGTAAGCTATTGCCGTTCGCCATCCTAAAACCTTCCAAATCGTCGTTAATCCAGCAGCATTGGTTGCAGGCCCGGTTATAAGAAACACCAAGGCGGCACCGGGGGTTAAACCTTTCGCTATCAACGCCGCTGCTATTGGCACGGAGGCAGTTGCACATACATAAACCGGTATTCCAACCAACATCATTACCACCATAGCGAAAATGCCGGTACCTAACAGTTTATCAGCAAAAAAATCGTCCGGGACCACTGCTGTGATAACCGCAGCAATCACCAATCCCACCAACATTGCTTTACCAATATCTCTGGGTAATGTCACGAATCCATGTTTTAGACCTGATACAATTCTGCCGGCTATTTTCTTCTCGCCTGTACAGCATTCATCCGAACATCCTGGTTGCGATTCCTCGTTTTTTGCACCTCTATCAAACACATCAACCAGGATACCACCGATAAGGCCGGTGACAAGTGCCACCACGGGCCTAAAAACAGTAAAGACAGGCCCAAGAAGACTCCAGGTTACAAAGATACTATCCACGCCGGTTTGAGGCGTAGATAATAAAAACGATACTGTAGCACCTTTACTCGCACCATGTTTACGCAGCGACATCGATACAGGAATGACGCTGCATGAGCACAAAGGCAGCGGAATTCCAAAAAGCGATGCCTTTAATAAGGGCCATATACCTCTGCCGCCCAGATGCCTTTCTACAAGCTTCTGCGATACAAGAACCGAAAGAAGCCCCGCCATAAAAAAGCCAAACAATAAATATGGAGACATTTCGGCCACAGTACCCCAGAAATCTACGATTATCATTTTAACAAAATTAAACAGTTTAGAGTTCATGATTAATTGTACGTTGTTCATTATTTGTAGTTCATAAATAATCGCCAACTATGAACAACGAACTATGAACAACGAACTATGAACAACGAACTATGAACTACGAGCTACCTTTAATGGTTAAAACCCCGCTCAAGGTCGGCAATTATGTCTTCGACATCCTCAATGCCAACTGCGAGTCTGAAAAGCGTATCAGTTAGTCCTAATTTATAGCGTTCTTTTCTGGTGTAGTCATAATAGCTCACCAAAGCCGGATGCGTTATCAGTGACTCAACGCCGCCAAGGCTCGGCCCGATGTAAATCAGCTTCAAAGCATCCAAAAAACGTTTTGCATCTTTAAGACCGCCTTTTATTTCAAATGTAACAACCCCCCCACCGCCGTTCATCTGCTCTTTTGCCACTTCATAGTGTGGATGACTTTTAAGAAAAGGATAATAAACTCTTTTAACGCTGGGATGACCTTCAAGATACTCAGCGACCCTTAATGCACTTTCATTTTGATGTTTGACCCGCAAGGGAAATGTTTTAAGTCCCCGAAGGAGAAGGTAACAGCAATGAGGATCAATAAGGCCGCCCATTGATTTATGAAGGTTTCGTATCTTATCTACCAGCTCAGACCTGCCAAGCACGGCACCTGCTAAGATGTCGTTGTGTCCCGCGAGGTATTTTGTGCAGCTCTGAAGAACAAGGTCTATTCCAAATTCGAGAGGCCTCTGGTTCAGCGGAGTGGCAAAGGTGCTGTCTATAAGCGTTAGCACTTTATGTTTATCTGCAATCTTTTTGAGCTTAACAAGATCAAAGATATTGAGGTATGGATTGGTCGGCGACTCCGAAAATATAAAACGCGTGTTTTTTTTAATTGCACCCTCGAGAATGTCGTAATCCCCAAACGGAACTATGGTACATTCAACGCCGAATTGCTTCATATAAGATTGACAGAATTCAAGCGTTTTTTTGTAGCTGTCGTCAGTCGTAACAATATGGTCGCCCGACTGAACCAGCGTAAGAATGGTTGTGGTTATTGCACTCATTCCGGAGGTAAATACAACACAATCTTCAGCACCTTCAAGGTCAGCGAGACGTTGTTCGGCAATCTTCGCTGTTGGATTGCCGTATCTGCCGTACTCAAAGTGCTCTTTTCCTTTCTTAGTGTAATCTTCAATATGCTTGGAATTCTGAAATGTAAACGTGGAAGTCTGAATAATAGGTGTCGTCAGCGAGTCGGCATACTTCTGTCTCGGTTCGCCGGCGTGTATCGCCCTGGTGGACATGGATTTTGTCCCATCAATCCTCTTCTTCATCGCTTGTTTAGCCATTATCTATCCTTTACTCAAAGACATCTGCTGTTGTAAATCGGGTATCAGACTCAAACCGTTTCAATTCGGCTTATATTACCCTGCAAATCAATTGTAACATCTTTGAAGCTCATTTCAATTTTGTTTTTTATAATAGACTGTCGTGCAATATGAGTAAGGCCATGGCAGCAAGGCACCTCTATATGAATAACCGTTAGACTTTTAAGCCTGTTGGCTAGTAATATAGCTGCCAACTTTTCAATATAAAACTCGGCATCATCGAGTTTTGGTCAGCCCACAACGATAATGTGGTTTTTCAAAAACCTGCTATGAAAATCACCCATTGCAAA
>CAZIED010000296.1:0-2701 GCA_964538525.1 uncultured Pirellulales bacterium
GATTTTAAGCGGCGAAGCAAAATAGTTTATAAAATTTCGAGACCAGATATCTTCCAAAAAGGTAGTCATAACGCCATGCTCAATGCGGGTGGTAAATCCCCAAAGAATAATAGCACCTAAGATAATATTGACGAAACTAAAAGTTGCCCTACCAAAAGTGCCGAGGTATTTGGTGATAAATCCCCATAGAATCACGTCTATTATTATCCACAAAAAAATGCTGACAAGCCGTGTAGGATTGCTTTTCATCAGAAAAATTTGACGGATAAAAACGGCGTAAATTCTTGATATGCTCATACACCTATCTTTCAAAAGAACATGGCTCTCGAGCTGCGCTTATAAACAATTCTTCCAAATCCTTTTTTCCGTATTCGGCCGGCAGGGTTCGCGGATTGCCGATGAGCAAAATCTTGCCGTGTGAAAGAAATAGAACTTTGTCGCAGACGGCTTCAATCTCGTACATATTATGCGAAGTCCATAAAACAGTAGTTTCCGTTTCTGCCACGTTCTTTTTTATTCTTTCACGGATAAAATCAGCGACGCTTGGGTCTAAAGAGGCGGTTGGCTCATCAAGCAGCAGTAAGGATGGCTCGTTAATCAAAGCTTTTGCCAGATTAAGGCGGGTTAACTCGCCTGAAGAAAGAAGGCCCGCCTTTGTATTGGCAAAGTTATCCAAATCGAAATCACGCAAAAGAAATTTTATTTTTTCCTTTAGATTTTGGACTTGGTACAGCAGGCCAAAGACGTACAGGTTTTGATATACGGTAAGATTGCCGGGCATCTGGGCGTAAACCGCTGCGAAATTCGTCTGTTTTACAATTTCAGCGCGGCGTTCTTTCAAATTCTTGCCAAGAATCTCTATTGAGCCGCTGGTTGGCTCAAGAATTCCTAAAATCATATTAATCGTTGTTGTTTTTCCGGCGCCGTTCGGCCCAAGCAGGCCGACTATTTCACCCGGCTTTGCGGCAAATGTAACATTATCTACTGCCCTAAACGAGCCATATTCTTTAACAAGTCCAACAACTTTTAAGGTTTCATTCATAGGAGAGAGAATAATCGCGAAATCGAGGCTTCTGAGCCTAATGGACAACGATCTAATGCGCCAGGGTCGATCCCCTGTGCTATTCACTAAATTAACTCCTCACCAGCGATATAAACTTAAGCATTTCATTACAATTTTCTATCTAACTTTCGGTAGCTTATGGCTTCGGCGATATGTTCTGGTCTGATATTTTCTTCCCCGGCCAGGTCAGCTATGGTGAGTGCGACTTTGCAAATCTTATCGTGAGCGCGGGCACTTAGGCCAAATTCAGTCATCGCCTGTTTGAGTAACATCTCACTTGCACTATTAAGCTGGCAGAATTTCTCAACCTGTTTATGGTTCATTCGGGCGTTGGTCATTACTCTGCCATTGCCAAAACGTTTGGCCTGAATAGTCCTTGCCTGACTAACAGCCCGCCTCATTGTAGATGAGTCAAGCTGGCCTAATTTTGAGCGCAGCTTGCTGAAGGTTATCGGTGGCACTTCGATGTGAATATCTATTCTGTCCACTAACGGCCCGGAGATTTTTGACACATACCGCTCTATCTGGCCGGGCGTACACTTACACCTTCTTGAATCGCTTCCGAAATATCCGCAGGGACATGGGTTCATCGCTGCAACAAGCATAAATTGAGCGGGGAACCGGACCGTTTTCTTCGCCCGTGACACGATGACAAAGCCATCTTCCAGCGGCTGACGAATCATCTCCAGGACGTGTCGCGGGAACTCGACAAATTCGTCAAGAAACAATATTCCAAAATGTGACAGAGATAATTCTCCAGGGCGAGGTGTTGTCCCGCCGCCTACTAAAGCTATACCACTGGCGGAGTGGTGCGGCATTCGCACGGGACGGGTCGCTAAAAGTGCCTTGTTTTTATCCAACAAGCCCACAGCGGAGTAAATACGAGTAGTTTCGAGTGACTCTTCCAGGCTCAAAAGTGGCAAAATAGTTGCCAATCTTTGTGCCAACATGGTCTTTCCTGCTCCGGGCGGGCCTATCATCAGTATGTTATGTCCGCCGGCGGCAGCAACTGTTAAGGCACGTTTGACGCTTTCCTGGCCTTTGACATCTGAGAAATCAGTTTCATAATTCGATGCGACGTTAAGAAGCTCTTCGATATTAACGATAGTTGTCTCAAGGACAAGCTGCCCTGACAAAAAGCCTACAGCTTGTGCAAGTGAGCCGACACCATAGACCTCTATATCCTGAACGACTGCGGCTTCCTTAGTATTCTCTAAAGGGACAATCATTCGGCGAAAACCATTTGCCTCAGCGGTCATTGCCATACTCAATACGCCGTTGATAGGTCTAACTCGGCCGTCTAATGCCAGTTCGCCGACAATGATGAAATCTTTAATAGATGGATTTGCCAGTATCCCCTGGCCGATCAGCATGCCCAAAGCAATAGGTAAATCAAATGCTGGACCTGCCTTTTTAACATCGGCTGGCGCCAGATTTATCAGCGACTGGGTTTTGGGATACTTAAAACCCGAGTTGATAATTGCACTTTTAACTCTCTCGGTGCTTTCCTTAACCGCTGTATCGGGCAGACCCACGATAAGGGACTTTTCAAGTCCGCCGCGAGCAACATCAACTTCCACCTCGCAGATTATCCCTTCAATGCCTTCCAGTGTGACACTATGCAGTCTGGCTAACATA
>CAZIED010000297.1:0-2679 GCA_964538525.1 uncultured Pirellulales bacterium
GTGGGACTGGGAGCTGGCAATTACCGAAAAGCAGCGAAATCTCGACCTGCTCAGAAACGTGGTACGCAAGATTTGGAAGGTCATTAAAGGAGCCGAAATCCATGTCCAGGAGCTTTTCCCTCAGCTAAAGACCGACAAATACCCGGATTTGCCGGATAAGCTGGTCTTCATTCATGCGGAGGATATCCTCGATATGTATCCAGATCTGCCGCGAAAACAGCGGGAGACAGAAATCGTCAAGAAATACCCAGCTATATTTATTATCGGCATCGGCTGGGTTCTACAGGATGGCTACCCGCATGAGATGAGGGCAGCCGATTACGATGACTGGGTGACAGAAACCGTTTCCGAAGACGGCAGGCCTATGCACGGCCTAAACGGTGACATCCTGGTCTGGAACCCGGTGACAAAGCGGCGTCACGAGCTGACCTCTATGGGCGTCCGCGTCAACGCCGTGACGCTGCGGAAGCAGCTTGAGATTTCCGGCCAGCTTCATTTTTTGAAACTGCCGTACCACCAGGCCATCTTAAATAACGAGATTCCGCTATCCATCGGCGGCGGCATCGGCCAATCCCGAACCTTTATGCTTTTATTGAAGAAGGCCCACCTTGGCGAGGTCAGCGCCACCGTCTGGCCAAAAATCCTCAAAGAAATGTGCAAAAAGAAAACCATCCATGTTATTGAGTGACGCTCGCTCCTCGACGAGTATCGAGTATCGAGCACCCAAATAAGCACAACTACGGCAGACTAAACAGCTCTTGACATTTCCGACGAGTAAGGTAAAATTCAGCGCAAATGAAAATATCAGACGATTTAAACATATAGGAGACTGGTTGTGATACGCAGATTAGCCTTAATCCTTGTTGCGTTTATGATTGCATTTTTAGTTCTTGCGTTGCTTGCTGCCGGCGACGTTGTTTCTATCAGGGTCGATGGACGAGAAATCACCGGCCCTTTCGGCACTATGGTCGGTGCATGGAGCTTTATATTGACGCTGGTAATACTGTTTTGTGTAGCGATACTTTTAGCTTTTGTTCTTGCGGGAGTGGGACTAATAGTTCTGGGCTGCCTTGCTTTAGTGGGACTTATCCTGGCAGCGGTTGCGCTTCCTTTTTTGCTGCCGTTATTGATTCCACTATTCATCGTCTGGGTGTTTTGCTCACTTGCATGCAGGTTGTTTTTTAAATAGTCCTGCACCAAGATCGCTTCCAAAGGTTCTTTCGACTATATGCAGGTAATTTCTTGCCCTTTTATCCTTCTCCAGAGCTACTTCGCCTTGTTTTACCACATTTTCTTCATCGTAAGTTACTTCAGGTCCGGTCTGGCCGGTCGGCCCGCCTGCAATACCATATCCGGAATAGTACTTATTTTCGGTCACAATGCAGTTTTGCAGCCGATATTTCTGCCTGTCACCGGGCTTACGCATCCAGAAATACTCACTGCCGGTAACGATGTTATGGTGGAACTCAAAGTCTTCGGTGGTCTGACACGTCCAGGCTCCTGATATGTAAGCTCCATCAACAATACAGTATCTCATTGAACAACCTTTACCGGCAATACCCTCTGTGCCGTCCCAGAAGACCACGCAAGCGTGGCAGTTGTCGAAAACGCAGTGGTCAACCACAAACCTGTCTCCTGTTGCGAGGGTAGCGCAGTAAATGTTAGAGGTGTCTCTGTCGCCCACGAACATACACTGCGTCACGATTAAATCGTCCAGCTTCTCACCCACCTGTTCGAGACAGCAATGCCAGTTATGCAATAACAGATTGCCGAGAAACTTTAATCCGCGTACCGTGACATGGCTAATTTTTATCTTGATGCCGTATGTCTCCGTCAAAGCATCGACCTTGTCCGGCATTCTTGGGTCTTCGGTAGATAATATGACCGGCATCATGTCCGGCCTCCATTGTGGCTCGTCAGGCAATACAACTGCTTCAATCACCAGGCGTTCTATTTCAGTGTAGGGACGCGCGTTTTCAAAAACTACGTATTTATCAAGGTTATATATCCCCGTTGCTACTTTAATTGTTGTTGGACCAGGCTCTGTTTTGCTATTAACCAGTAATGCCGCTCGTCCTATTGTTTTGAGAGGTTTTTCCTCGGTGCCGGGATTCCTGTCATTGCCGTTTCTGCTATCTACGTACAATGTCTCAGCAACCGCATTTGAAGCCGACACAATAAAAACCAAACCTATTAAAGAAAACCACCATGCGTTTCTTTTGCTTCTCATAATGTTTTTCCCAATTCAGAAAGATTAAAAGCCGTACTGGAATTTATAGTATCGGCAGAAATTTCCGGTTGCAAAGGAAATAGGTGCCGGTACGAGCCGGTTGTATTCCAAGTATTAGTATTTGTAAATGCCAATTTTATCCCAAAAACGAAGATTTAACAAAAACAGGCGATAACCAATCAACTCGGCACAATATTTGCTTTGTTTTTACCTGTTATCCTGTGGTTGTCAAATTCACAGGGTGTGAGTTGCCACAGGTTGAAGAGAATGCAAAAATAGAGTTACCATAAACGCTGGCAAGAAAGGAGACGATTATTATGGCTATCAGCGAGATTGGGCAGAATATGCCTATGCCGGGCATGTGTGGAATGAGGCCGCCGAGTGCAAGTGACATGTCTAGTCGTGTGATAGACGACCTCGATACCAATGGAGATGGCGTCTTGAGCATA
>CAZIED010000298.1:0-2661 GCA_964538525.1 uncultured Pirellulales bacterium
GCTGTGAAGCATGCTTTAGTATGATTGGAGGCAGCTTTTCAATATCAGGGACTAGCTCAATAGGTCTCATTTCGAACAAAGTAGGGTCTTTGGGTTTTGCAAGATCAGCGAGTGTTCGTAGGCTTTTGACCATTTCATCGTTCATCAAAATCAATGCATCGGGATTACGGGAGCCGAATATCAAGTAATATTTTGGAACATCATGATGTGGCAACGCTTTAATTGCATGTTGACAGACTTCTCGAAATCTTTCTGACAACCGTTCACAAACACCATTTGTCACATTCTGAACTTTCTCTGGAAAGGTCTTCGAGGATTTAATAATATTCTGCCACCAATCACCACCTACGACTTTGTCTAGTCGTTCAATTGATGGTGGCGTTATAATCGGTACATCAATTTCCTCAGTATCCTCAATTTCCGGATTAGATTCGGGGATAGCAAGTTTTAGAGCTGCCAAACCTCTTCGGACAAAACTTCGAGCATTGAAGTTTAAAAGGATCTCAATGCTCATATTGGAAATGCTCAAGTGTTGAAAAGCGCGATCCATGCGATCCCATTCGAGCCCTTCAATAGTCCAAGGATCTACGTAAAGGAAAACGCTGTGATCCCTAGCCTTTTCTTGAATATCCTGAATATAGTCACCGAATTTTCCACATCTTGCTTCAGCAAATGGAAATTGCTCAATTAATCTATTTAATTTAGAAAAAAGTTCTCTATCATCTTCTATGCACAATGCTGATGCAGGTACGGAAAGACCTTTTGATAAAGCCTTTTGGATACTCTGGCAGATGATTAGAGGGGATCCCGGTTCCCCATCGTCGAATTTACCGGGTCCAGCGAAAGCATCTACAATAAAAATAGGTACTTTCTGAGTAGCTATCTTTGCAAGGTAAGGCGGCAGGTAACACTCAAGAATGGTGTCTTTTCTTTTAGACCATTGCCGCTTGCTCTTGAAAAATGACTTGTCTGCCTTGTGGCCGATGGTTCTGTCTCCGCATTTGTATTTTTAGTTTAACCGGCATTTGGTCCCATATTCTTCCTTCGAGTGTGCGACCATTTTTTTTCTTATTAACGCCGCCCCATTGCTTAAAGAAAAAGGGAACTTTTGCGGCAAGACACTGATCGCGTATTTCAATGGCCCATTCGGATTGCATCCGTCTTGCCTTAGGGCCAGATTCGCCGCCGACAATGACCCAATCGATGCCTTCGAGATCAATATTTGGAATTGGGCCCAAGAGCGGCTCAAAAGAAATGAATTTTATTGCCGCACCGGTTAGCCGCAGGTGGTCTATACGAAAAGTATAATCAGCGTTTTCAACAGTAACACCCATCCATACGTTCTGTGGCCAAGGAAGCTTAGGGCTTATCTGTAGTAAACGGAGAGAACGTTTGGTCAATGCCTGAAATCGATGATGAGATGCCTGGCACATGACGTCAAAAACTTTCGATATGTAACTAACGGGAATGTCACTGTGAAAAAGATCGCTCATAGAATTAACAAAAATTGTATGAGGCTGCTTCCAGAGTAGAGGTATTTTTAGGACATGAGGGTGTAACGTAACATCAAAACCGTTCGCATAGTTGGGACTACCGGCAGCTTTTAAACGTAAAGCTATTCGCTTGGCGTAGCAGTTCTCGCAGCCCATGCTGATTTTAGTACAACCGCTGACCGGATTCCAAGTATATTCAGTCCATTCAATTTTAGAATTCTTAGCCATTATTTTTCTACAAAACTAGTAACATCACCATAATCAATTATTTTTTTCCTAACAATATTTAATCATCAAACTTCAAACATGCAATTTTATTTCTCGCATATATATCCGTCTTACGCGGGATAAAATAGATGAAAAGAAGGGAAAAATCAAAGAAAAAAAAGATTAAGCGCATAAGTGCACAAGGCACAGGGGCACAAAGGCAGAAAAAAAGTGAAGCAAATCTCGCATCTGGATTCCTGCTCCTTCGGGTTTATTGCCAAACAAAAGATTGCTTCGTCGCTTCGCTCCTCGCAATGACAAAGGGCGCGCTTTCATGTCATTGCGAGCCCCTGCGTCTTCCTGTCAGAAGACAGGAGCAGGGGCGTGGCAATCTCAAATGCCCCGCTATAGTGTTTAGCAACAAGCCCTTTCGCGGGAATGACAAAAAGAAAACCCCGCCATATCCTTCGACATTGCTCAGGACAGGAATAGCGGGGCTAAACAATTCACTATTCACTAACAACTATCGACTAACGACTATTTGACTGTCGCTCGTGCGGCTGCCAATCTGGCGATCGGCACCCTGAATGGCGAGCAGGACACATAGTCCATGCCGACGCGATGGCAGAAATCAATACTATCCGGGTCGCCGCCATGTTCGCCACATATACCGATTTCGAGGTCATTGCGAGTCTTTCGCCCGCGAGTTATACCCATCTTTATCAGCTCGCCAATACCATCCTGGTCGATGCTCTGGAATGGGTCTCTCGGCAAAATGCCCTTTTTGAGATAGTCGGGCAGGAAGCCGCCAATGTCATCACGAGAGAAACCAAAGCCCATCTGCGTCATATCATTCGTGCCATAAGAGAAGAACTCAACAACCTCGGCAATCTTGTCGGCCACAATGGCGGCACGCGGGATTTCTATCATCGTGCCGACTTTATGCTTAATCTTCTTGAGG
>CAZIED010000299.1:0-2642 GCA_964538525.1 uncultured Pirellulales bacterium
GCAGGCATCAAACTTTGCAGCCAGCCGCAATAGAGCTGGTTATTCGGATAGGCTCTAATTATCACCTAATTAGATCGGCATGAGTTAAGGTGCAGTTTTGAATTAGGAATTTTCTAATCCTATACGCTATACACCGTGTGCTATCCGCTATTCACAAGATGCGTTTCACGTGAAACATTTTTGTTTAAAAACACATTTTTTGCAGACATAAAGCTACAGTATTTTCGGGGAAAATACCGAAATATCATTTATATAGTTGCTTGAACCTTCTTTCTCGTAGGGAATGGGCTTATCCTTGCGGACAGTACGTGTTTAGCCAGAGGAAAAACCATCCCCAAAGCCTTCGGCTTTGAGGCTGCCACCCAATAAAATTGACAAAGAAAGGGTGGCGGCCCCAAGCGTGGGACTCCAGCAATGCTGAGTCCAAGCTTGGGGATGGCCTTCGATAATATGTGACTAAACACACACTGTGGACACGGAAGGCAATTTGACAAGAATAGCAAAATAGGCTGATATTGCTCTGAAAATATGCACAACATTAGTAATATAGCGAATAGGGGTAATGTTAATATAGGGATTCTGTAGGAGTATTATTATGGAAGTCAAGAAACGAGAAAAGCCAAAACGCCTCGGTAGGGGATTGGAGTCGTTATTAGGTCCTATAAAATATGATATAACTGATACAAAGTTTGGGTTTCAGGGTTCAGGGTTCAATGATGTACATCAAATCCCGAATCCCGAAACACGAACCACGAATCCAGCTCAACCCTTGGCTGAAGAGGAATCCTCACCTAACTTTCCGCCGGATAAAGAGTTACGTGACTCATTGCAGGAAATTAATATAGACACTATCTCTCCAAATCCCTATCAGGCACGAACGGTGTGGAATGAACAGGAGCTGGCAGAATTAGCCGAATCTATCAAAGCTAATGGTATAATTCAGCCCATTATTGTCCGTCCCGCTGGGCCGGGCTACCAGTTGATAGCTGGGGAACGCAGATTCCGAGCTGCAAAGTTGGCATCATTAGCAACGATACCAGCCCTTGTACGTCAGGCAACAGATGAGCAGCTTCTGGAATTGGCCCTCGTAGAAAACATACACCGAACCGACCTTAACGCAATCGAGCGAGCTATGGCTTATCAAAATTATTTGAGCACCTTTTGCCTAACCCAGGCCGAGGCTGCTGAGAAGCTGGGTGAAGACCGCTCTGTTGTCGCTAACTATCTGCGATTACTGGACTTGCCGGATGAAATCAAACAAATGCTAAGCGATGGTCGGCTGAGTATGGGCCACGCTCGTGCCATACTTGCCTTGCCCACCGATGAGCTTCGGCGAAAGTTAGCCAACCGAGCATTAGCAGGCAGATTGAGCGTACGCGAGGTTGAAAGGCTTGTTCGCAGATACCTTATGAACACTAACCAGGTGACAATTTCCGTCCGCTCAAAACCGGCTCATATTCTGGATCTGGAGAACAAACTCAGCCGACAGCTCGGCACCAAAGTCATTATTGAGACCCGCAAAAACGGCCAAAGAGGCAGGATTATCATCGAATTTTACTCTCTCGATGAGTTCGACAGCATCACAGAAAGGCTTGGCCTGGCAACCATAGAAGATCAAGTCTAAGTTGAATAACGAGAATTAAATTTGCTTGATTCCTCTTATAAGATTAAAATATTCTGAACATAGCTGGCCACATGCCTGGCAGATAAGCAGTTAGCCTTTTCAAACCACGGCACATTCAAGATGGTCTGCTAAAACTCAACGCAATAGAAACAGTTTTTTATGAGAGGTTAAAACGATGCAACGGAAAAATATACCATACAGGATAGTTTGTCTAATCACCACAATAGTGGTGACATGGCTAAACGCAAATCTTGCGGCTGGTCAAGCTGAAGCAGGCAAGATTGATTATTTCGCCGAGCTTAATAAATTGGGATTGGCGGGACGGGATGAAAGCGATAACGCAGTGCCATTCTATGAAAAGGCCATCGAGCTTTATGTAGAAATTCCCACGGACCTAACAATATCAACAACAACCCTGCCCAAAGAATTACCTGCACAGAAACAGGCTGTGCTGCGAAAATGGGTGCAGGATAATAACGCAGCTCTTGAGCAGCTACAACTCGGTAGTCAGAAATCATATTGCTGGTTCACGCAAACCGGACAGCAACCGCAGATCGAGTCACCTCGCTTAACACCAATACTTGCTAGGAAATTAGCAATGGCACTACGGGCTCGGGTGATGCTTCAGGCTCAAGATGGTGACATTAACGGTGCTATTAACGATTTAGTTACGCTATATAAATTCGGGGCACATAACGAAGCGGGTCCGAGACTATTGGTAGAAAAACTTGTGGGAATAGCTATCAAAGGCATGTCCGTAAAAGTTGCATTTAATATCCTCAGTGAAACAATGATTAATGCAGATATGATGAAAAATCTACAGGAGCAATTAGAGCAGCTTTCGGCAAATCAAAATAAGCCGTTCGATGTTCGCGGCGAAAAAATTTATATGCAGGGACAAATTGAAACGGATCCTAAATCCATTGCTTTTAAGCCGTATTTAAAAAACGCTCTCGAATACTATGATACAACGGCAGCCAAAACACCCTGGCAGTTACATACTGAGCCGGCTCAAGCC
>CAZIED010000300.1:0-2639 GCA_964538525.1 uncultured Pirellulales bacterium
CAAAAATGCCCGGAGGCGTGGTTGACGCCACGGTGAGGACATTTTTGGCCGACAATGCAGGCATCAAACTTTGCAGCCGGCCGCAATAGAGCGGGTTATTCGGATAGGCTCTTAACCTCCAGCAGAATTAGAGCTTGCTTTTTATTTGGTCTAATCGTTTCTTTGTCTCCGGGGCCATTTTGAACACCTTTTCGAGCTTTTCGCAGGCGTATTGGTCGCAATATGCACAATTCTCGACGGCTTTTTCCTTTCCGCACTTTCTGACCTCACATACTTTACAGTGTTTAAAGAGAGGCTCACTATCTGATAAACAACCGCTGCAATTTATCTCTTCCAGCTTAATATCTACCTTAAATTCCTTATACCAGAGTTCCGCTACTTCCTTTCTCTTCTTGTCGTCATCATTTTTGGTAGCAATGAATGCACCACACTCATTACACAACAAACCACAAAAACTTACTATTTCATTCATTTTTGTACCTCTTTTTATGATAAATCTATCTCAAAAGGCAGAGTCAAGTGCAATCTTATAGTCTTATCGAGCGATGCTGCAAGCCAACGCTTAATCGGCGTCGCCTCTCCTAAAGATGCGAGGATATCACGGTCTATGATTTTGGCCGTCTTTTTTCCCTTCCAAAAAGCCCTAAGCGTATTAGAAATAATTCCCAGCCTGTCGCAAAGGGGGCTTAGCTTGATATTTCGCGCACAACACGCATACGGCTTGTCCGGGTGGAGGTCTCCATCAATAGTCTTGAGGATAATAACCAGACCTCCTACAAAGTCCCAGTGACAGGGCATCAGCAGGTCTATTGCCATAGCCAGAGACACTTTTGATCTGCGGCCATCTACCGTATCATGTATGATTGTCTTCTTGGTTTGCTCTAAAAAGGTCAAGTCATCTTTGTAATACTCTCCAACTGATTTAGCTCCTGGCTCACCATAATCTCCGAGGTCTAAGGCCAACCTATGATAGCGACGGCTCGGATCCAGAGCTTCGGTTATTCTATCGACAATTCGCTGCACCTGCCAAATCTTAAGAGGGCTTGGCTGGCCAATAAAGCTGAGAAGCTTTCCTGCTGAGATGCCACCAACATCTAAATTCATGCCTTTAATAGCTGGATTTTTGCACCAACGCGACAATATGCGGCGAGCGTTCTGCAATTCCTTTTTACGCTTCGGCGGTCGTGCGTGCGATTCCTTTGGACAGCGCCCACAACTTATGGCTTTAATAATACGCACCGCCTCTTTGTCAGCCTCATGATAACACGCCTCGAAACGGGTGATAAGCTGTCTTATAGCTATTGTCTGACTATCTAACGGGGCGATAGAATCTTCCATCTTATCAATCGCCTGGAGTTCTTTATCCTCAAGAAAACTCTTATCATCGGGTGCGAAACAATTCTGCCACCAGGGTCTTAGGCTGGTGCTCATTTTATTAACTTCCACATTGATTATGCTTGAATTAGTTTCCTATAGACAGCTTCGATAGTGTCAACCATCGTTTCCGGTGCAAACTTTTCTTTTACAGATTCTCTCCCCGTTCTGCCGAGTCGTTCTCTTAAATCCCTATCTTTTATCAACTCTGCACAGGCCTTTGTCAACTGCTCAATATTCTTCGGCTGAATCAGTCGGCCGGTGTTTTCATTCACCACTTCTCTTGCACCATCCACATCAAAAGATATGGCGGGCTTTCCGCACAGCATTGCCTGCGGCAGAGTCCGTGCAAGTCCCTCTCGCAGCGAGCAATGCACGAGTATGTCCGAGGATTGTATGGCAAGTGGAATTTGGCTGGGCGGTAATAAACCTGTGAATTTGATTCTATCAGCCAAGCCCAGCTGCCGAACCTGCTCTTTATAATAATCAGATAAATTGCCGTCGCCAACGAATAGCCAGACAACGTTTTCCCCCGCCGTTTTGCTTCGCAAAAACGAAGCAGCGGGGGCGAGTTGCTTTGCTGACTCGATTATATAATCGTGTCCCTTGAGCATAAACAGCCTTGCGATGGTAATAAGAACGATTGCACCTTGCGGGATTTCGTACTTTCGGCGAAAATCTTTTATACGCTCTTGTGGGATTGGCTGCAAAAAATCGTCCTCTTCGATAGCCGAATAGGCGGTGACATACTGCTGCGGTTCACCAATACCGGCGGCAAGAGCCTGATTAGTCATTGCATCAGCGACACTTATAAAAAAATCCGTTCGCTTTGCTGCCGATTTTTCGACCGCGATATAAAATCTATTCAGCCAATTGCTTTGGTAGGGATGGAAAGCCAGCCCATGAATTGTATGTATTACTATCGGCAGGTTTTGTTGCCATTGGTTTTTCAGACTATAGCCGGCGAATCTACCCAATATTCCTGCCTTTGCCGAATGTGTGTGGACGATGTCCGGCTGTAGCCTACGGAGATTCTTCTTTATTTTCTTGTAACATATATAGTCTTTTGCAGGCTCGATAGCCCGTCTAAGCTCGTCAATAACAATTATATGATATTTTTGATTTTTTGTTTGATTAAAGAGCTCACCTTCAGGACCTATAGCCGGCCCCGTAATGAGCGTTACATCGTGTCCCCGTTCGGCCAGCAGCTTGCAGGTAATGAGCGTATTTTCCTGTGCACCGCCGAGAATCAATCTGGTTATTAT
>CAZIED010000301.1:0-2629 GCA_964538525.1 uncultured Pirellulales bacterium
CCCTTATCGATATAGTGACTTGGCTGCTGCGTTGAGCAGTTTTGAAGCCTTCTAATATTTGTCAATCGGCAGGGGAATGTGACTCTGTGGGGTACGCAGGTCGATATATTTTACGCCGCCCATTAATGAGCCGCATTCTTTATAATAGTTGTAGAGTTTGGCTAATTTCTCTTCGTTCTTTGCTTCGAGGTGCTGGGCCCATTCGTCTATTTCAGCTCCCCAGATAATTTCGGTATTGTTCTTTGTGTACAAGCTGATATGAGCGGACTTGGTGTCTTTTCGGCCTTTGTAATTGCTTACATCGATGCTGTCAATCTCAAAAAGCAGCGGCTTATCAGGTGTGACAAGTTTATCCATGCGTTCGAGCCGGATCAATAGGGCAACTGCTGCAGCCAGATCTTCTTGTTGCCAGGCTTTACCCACAGGTGGCAATTTTGTTGTTGTCAGACCTTTAATGTTCACGATGGGCAAGTTCGGCATAGGTAAAAAATCGAGCACAACCTGCTCGGCATCAATATAGAACTGCTGCTGCCCCATTGCAACTAAGGCGATTGGTTTTCGGTAGTCAGCCACGATGAGAATCTTGTTATATGTGGTTTGCACTTTAATATTTTGCAGCCATGCGACATTTTGCTCCAAATTTTTTTGGATGGAGCGGGCTATTTCTTCTTCGGGTTTTGCTTCCCGTCCTGAGCCGGGCTCGCCCCGAGCCGGGTCGAGGGGTCGAAGGACTTTGCCACGCCATTGGTGGGTTGCGGCAATAGTGATTTTATCTATGAGAGGCTGATTTGTCCATGCGGGCGGATTAATTAATTCTACCTTCGTGGTATTGCCCCATGCCGGAGTGATTTTTTTTACATACTTATTTAAGAAAGCAAATCCTACCACTAAGGCAGTTAAAACAATAATCACAGCCAATATTTTCAGAAACTTTATTGAGCTCTGACTGAGCCAATCTGTTCTAATTTTTTTCTTCACGTTAGATGTGCCCTGCGAAAAATTAAATATCAGAATTAAGGGATCGGGGTTCAGGATTCAGGGATCAGGTTTTTGCTGTTCCCCGACCCCTGACCGCCGATCCCTATTAATTTTTTTTGATTTTTGCATTTTGATTTTTGATTTGTTTTTAATGCCTCCTCGATGATTTTTATGCACAACTGGCTCATTGAAAGGCCGACCTTTGCTGCTGCTTTGGGTATAAGCGAATGTGAGGTGAGTCCCGGAATTGTATTTACTTCGAGGGCGTATGGAATCTTGTCACTATTTATAATAAAATCAACCCTGGCGATGTGCCGACATCCGAGCGAATCAAAACAATTTAAAGCGGCAGTATCTACCTTTGTTAAAAGCTGCGGGTCATCAATCGTATCGAAGAGGTACTCAGTTTTATCATCGATATATTTTGCATTGTAATCGTAAAAGCCGGTTGTGCTTTTTATCTCGATGACCGGAAGTGTCTTGTGTTGTAATATACCGACGGTTATCTCTCTGCCCGGGATATATTCTTCGATCATACAGTCGCCGAATTTTCTAAAGCATTCTCGCCCGGCTGCTATTGCCGCGTCGGGATTATCAAGGATGCCGACGCCGATAGTGCTTCCTTGTCTAACCGGTTTAACTACAAATTTATTTCCAAGCTGCTGCATCTGCTTTTTGATTTGTTGTGTTTCTGATAGGCTATCAAATTTAATTACTTTTGGTGTCGTGACACCTGCGCGGATAAAGCATTCTTTAGCGGCTAATTTGTCGAAAGCTAATCTGCTTGCGGTTGGGGTGCTGCCGGTGTAGCAAAGGCCCTTTTCCTCCATTATCTGTTGAAGCTGGCCGTCTTCACCGAATTTGCCGTGCAGAGCTATGAAGAATACATCGATACTGCTGTCATCGAGGATGTCCAGCTTGTCGGGACTGATGTCGGAAGTCACTACATCAACGCCTGCTTCTTTTAATGCCTTTGCGACGCAGCTGCCGCTCTGGATGCTGATGTCACGCTCTTGCCCGATGCCACCCATAAGCACGGCTGCTTTTATTTTGCTGTCCACAATTTTCATTTTATATTCTTGGTTATTTGGTAACTGGTTATTTGGTAACTGGTAACTACTACGGTCGGATTATAGCCGGGAACGCTGAACCATTGATGATAGACCCGATTAAAGACTCTTAAAAATTGTTCGGCCTTTTCACTCATAAATAGCTACTCCTTTTCATACAACAAAAGCATCCGGCCAGCCGCCGGGGGCGTCGACTTTCTCATTCAATATCGTCTGCATATTCCAGTAGCAGCTTTTTCACAGTGTATTTGAGCCTCGCGGTAATTTCTTCTTAGTCATGGTCTTTTTCTGTATTCCGTGGCTCTATCATTGTTCCATATTCCTACTGTTGTCTGTCCGAATTTTCAATTTGACATACGACTCGATTACCGACCGTGTCCAGAGTTATGGTAATCCGACCACTATTCCTAAGATGAATTAGATAATCAGCGGCATTTTCAGGTGGCATATTCGCAATTTCCGGATGATCAGCAGATATGGTCTTATAGCAACGTATAAGATAGCTTCTTAGCACTGTCCGTGCTTTTTCTTCTATTGTTCCTTCGTTCATTGTGCTCTTTTTCTTCCATTTTCCTGTCATG
>CAZIED010000302.1:0-2627 GCA_964538525.1 uncultured Pirellulales bacterium
GCTCAACATTCTTCATGGTGATGTCGCTGTAGATGAGGTTCTCCACCACGCCGCCTTTGCCGCGGGCGGACTTGATGCGAATCCCATTCTCGGTGCCTTCAAAAGTGCAGTTCCGTACCGTCAGGCCGTGCACGCCACCGGCCGTTTCGCTGCCGATTGACAAGCCGTGCCCGTGCAGGAAAACGCAATCGGTGACTGTAATGTTCTCAGAAGCAAACTCGCGTCCATCAACCTTGCGGCCTGATTTGATGGCGACGTTGTCATCGCCAACGTCAATGTGGCACTTAGTAATCAAAACATTCCTGCAGATGCTGGGATCAATCGCATCGCTATTGGGTGCACGAGGGGGAGCGAGAACGGTCACGTTCGAGACAACCACGCCGTCGCAATCTGTGGGCACAAAATGGAACTTGGGCGAGTTCTGCAGGGTGATATCCTCCAAACGCACATTCTTGCAGCCGGTCAGCACAATCAAATTCGGGCGGGGCAGCGTGTAGCCCGGAGTCTTTTGTCTGGCAGCCTCGGCTGGACCCCACCAGACCTCGCCGCCGCCGTCGATCGTGCCTTTACCCGTTATCGTGACATCCGTGAGGTCTTTGCCGCTGATGAACGGGATGAAATCACCGCCTCCTTTGGCGGTCAACCAGTCGCCCGGCGTTTTCATAAAATCGGCATGGCTGGTGGTCGCCTGCAATTTTGCGCCCTCGTCGAGTTGCAAAGTGGTCTTGCTCCGCAGGACAATGGGCTTGCTCAAATAAGTGCCGGCTGAAAATAGCACAGTGCCTCCGCCGGCGTCACCGCATTCATCGAGCGCCTTTTGTATCGCTTCGGTGTCGAGCGTTTTACCATCGCCTTTGGCACCGTATTGGCGGACATCAAAAATCTTAGCTGCTGTGCTCGTTGAACCTTCGCTGGATTCGCTACGTAAGCTCGGCTTCGGTTCGGGCACGGCACGGACAAGTCTTGCAGAAAATAGTGCAATATTTGCCGACAGCAACAAAACGAGGAGCATCCGCCACCAACCCGAAAACATTATTTTGTTTATACAGCTTTTTATCATTCGATATCTCCTATGAAAGTGACGTTATGATTGTTTTTATAAATCGTTACCCCGACAAGCCGGGACACTTTCATCTTTAAATGTAAATGGGACTTAACAAATCTTGTACAGAAAATAACGCATTCTCAACCTCCTGTCAAATGGCGAAGTTTGTCACTTTTCTGAAAGTTTCTCTGAAAAAAAATACTGTGCGTCAGGCCCAAATAGCGGTATAGTGTTAGAAATGGTGAGAATATCAAAATACGGCAGGAAAATGACAACGGAATCCGGTATCAGCAGGCTTATGAGCGATCTTGGTGACGCTTTATCAGCTCGTAAAGATGTCCTGATGCTCGGCGGAGGGAATCCTGCCCACATTCCGCAGGTGCAGCAGAGCTTTCGCCAGAGTATGCAGAAACTTCTCAAAGATAAAGGCAAATTCGAGCGAACTATCGGCAGCTACGACCCGCCTGAAGGAAACAAGGAATTTATCGAGGCGTTCGCCGCCCTTCTTAATAACGAATTCGGCTGGCCTACAAAATCAAAAAATATCGCACTAACCAACGGCAGCCAGTCGGCCTTTTTCATCCTCTTTAACCTCTTTGCAGGCACTTTTGAGGACGGCTCTAATAAAAAAATACTGTTTCCTCTCGCTCCCGAATACATCGGATACTGTGACGTCGGCTTTGCAGATGGCCTGTTCATCGCCAATAAGCCCAAGATTCAGCACTCAAGCGACCACATCTTCAAATACCACATCGATTTCGGCCATCTCAATATCACCAATGATATCGGTGCTATTTGCGTGTCACGACCGACAAATCCCACAGGTAACGTCTTAACCAATTCCGAGATTGAAAAAATCAGCGGCCTCGCCAGTGCAAATAATATTCCATTGATTATTGATAACGCCTATGGTGCCCCCCTGCCGAACATCATTTTTACAGATGTCAAGCCATTCTGGGATGAGCATATTATTGTATGTATGAGCCTATCCAAGCTCGGCCTGCCTTCTGCACGAACCGGCATTGTTATCGCTAATGAAGAGATTATCGATATGGTCTCGCAGTTTAACGCGGTGATGAGTCTTGCACCGGGCGGCATAGGCCCTGCCATAGTCACTGACCTGATTCGCACAGGCAATCTTCTCGAGCTGAGCAGGGACATTATCAAACCTTTTTATCAGAAAAAGGCTGATGAGGCCGTGGAGCAATTGTCGCAGCTTCTGGATGGCACTGATTTTCACATACACAAGCCCGAAGGGACATTCTTTCTTTGGCTGTGGCTGAAAGATTTGCCGATTACAGACGATGAGCTTTACAGGCGTTTGAAGAAGAGAGGTGTTTTAGTAGTTCCCGGCCGATATT
Organism: uncultured Pirellulales bacterium; assembly: GCA_964538525.1. Lineage (GTDB taxonomy): Bacteria > Planctomycetota > Phycisphaerae > Sedimentisphaerales > Anaerobacaceae > CAZIED01. Next base: position 2,407 of record CAZIED010000302.1, read on the forward strand.
TTTTCCCCGGCCTAAAAGAGCCGTGGCAGCACAAAAACGAATGTATCCGCATAAACTACGCGATGGATAAAGACACCGTCACCAAAGGCCTTGCCATTATCGCCGACGAAGTTAAAAAAGCCTATAAAGTCGTATAGTATTTCGTATATAGTATATCGTAGGTCGTAGATCGGTGTTCGATATTCGGTGTTCATTGTTCGTATATAGTATTTAGTATGTCG
>CAZIED010000303.1:0-2619 GCA_964538525.1 uncultured Pirellulales bacterium
CTATGGTGGGTTATTTAATGAGCTTTCGAATGGTCTCAAGGTCAATCTGCTCAAGTGAATCGCAGATTAAATCCGCTTGGGAGAGATTTTCTGCGGCTGTGGAGTTTGTCACGGAGATACATTTGGCGCCGGCGGCTTTGGCGGCTTGTACGCCGCTGGGGGCATCTTCAAAAACTACGCAATTGGCAGGCAAAATACCCATACGGCTTGCAGCTACAAGGAAAAGCTCGGGGTCGGGCTTTTTTCGAGAGATTTCACTGCCGGTGACATAAACCATCTTATGGTAGGGGACTTTTGTGGATTCCAAAATAGCACGAGATAATTCAAGCGTTGCGGATGTGGCAATCGCTAATCGAAAGTCCTGCCTTTGCAATGCTCCGCTTATCAGCTCCAATACACCTGGAAAGGCAGGCAATGGTTCTTCTTGCATTGCCTTTATAAGATACTGCTCACGTAATTGTGCCGCTGCCTTGATTTGCCGTTCAGTTAGTTGCAGCCCATGCACGTCGGCTGCTGCCTTGACGTATCTTTCCGCACCCTTACCGATGCCTTCGGCAAAATCCTCCGCCCGGACGCCTTTTAGGCCGAACATGTCCTCGAATACCCTGATTGTCACTTTGGCATTAATCGGCTCGGTATCAGCAATCACGCCATCAACGTCAAATATTAAACCGTACAATTGAACCATATCAAAAATCAAAATAAATATCGAGTATCAACGCGGAACGTCATTGTGAGGAGTCCCGATGCATCGGGACGACGAAGCAATCCACGAAGTGTCGCGAGGTTGCTGAAAGGCAACCGTGGCGATCTCAAGGAGATTGCTTCGGGATAAAATCCCTCGCAACGACTACGTCGGATTGCCACGCCCTCGCTTTGCTCGGGCTCGCAATGACTTTTACATTTTAATGTGTCGTTTTGCATTTTGCATTTTGATTTTTAATTTTTTTGCCACGTTTTTGTTGGTTGCGCATTTATAATAGTGATGATAGTTGGAACTTATAAATCAGAGAGAGTTATCCGCGTGGATGAAGAAAGCCAGTCAATTAGCCCATTAAGTAGCGAACCTGAAGTTTTTGTTCAGTTATACCGCAGGCATTACGATGAGGTATTTCGTTATTGTGCTCATCGGCTTTTTGATAGGCAAACGGCTGAAGATGTAACTTCACAGGTCTTTATTAAAGCTGTTGAGAGCTTTCATAGCTTCAAAGGTAGCGAGCAGCAGTTTTGTTTCTGGCTCTTTAGAATCGCAACAAACGCTGTTAACCAGCATCTAAGAAAGCAGATGCTCCATGAGAAAATGCTGCAACAGGCTCAAGAAAGAGTTTTAAGCAATGCTTCAGCAAATTCTGACTCAGATAGAGCATCGCAGGAAAAGCTATTGGCCTTAAAAAAGGCTGTGTTTTCTCTGAAACCACGTTACCAAACTATCATCACGTTACGTTTTTTTGAAAACTTAAAACCAAACGAAATAGCCGAGGTGCTTGGCAGTAGTCCTGGCACAATTCGCAGTCAATTGGCCAGAGCACTTGCCAAGCTGCGAAAGAAATTAACCACGGATTACACAGATGGCACGGATTAGAAAAGGTGAATTGATATGAACAATAATGAGAAACAATTTGAACAATTTGTTCGTGACATCAAGTTTGATGACAAACCTGATTACGGCCATCGTGACAGACTTGAACAGCGGCTCCTTTCTATCTTATCCAGGCAACCTCGGCACAAACAACAACCATTGAAAATTTGGAGAATAATCATGAAAAGTAGAATCATAAAATTAGCTGCTGCTGCGGTGATAATCATAGCAGTGATTGTAGGCATAAATCATCTTGGCGGCACAATCAGTGGATCAAGTGTCGCCTGGGGCCGCATCGCCGAGAACGTTAGGCAAATTGACACCTTTATGTTCAGCCTGAGTATAAAAGTTACAGATTCCCCTACGGAGAAACTACCTCAGCAAGTCCACGCCAAGTGGAGAATATATTTGTCGGGGCAGTATGGCTTTCGCATGGATATCTACGCCAATGACAAAGTTGTGTCGTGGTTTGTTCCTGCCGGGTCAGACACGATTATCACTGTAATCCCCGATGAGAAAAAGTGGACAAAAATGCCGCTATCTGAAAACCAACTTCAGCAGGCACAGCAAAAAGAAAAAGACCCCCGTGAATACATCAAGCGTTTTGTGTCCCGACCGTATAAGCAATTGGGCCGTGCGACAATTGACGGGATCGCAGTCGAGGGAATCGAGGTGAACAATCCGCCGACCGATGGCGAACCGCTCGAAAATGCTGTGGGCCGCCTTTGGGTTGATGTCACAACTCAATTGCCAGTCCGCGTTGAGATTGAAGGCACCGCTGAGGGAAACCCTGTAGAGTCTATTATGGATTTCCGCTGGAGCCACGCTGTTGACCCTTCAGTATTCGAACCCAACATACCCCCGGATTACACTTCCATCGGATAGGGTGGCATAAAAGACTCGGTATTATTAGTCCTCCGCAACCGTCTTAATGCTTTTAACCAACGCATATCAAACAGGCCGGGCGTTGTTGCTCGGCCTTTTTTTATGCTTTTACAGGGGAAAATTAAGTTGACGGCTCAATGAAAAAGGGCTACCTT
>CAZIED010000304.1:0-2605 GCA_964538525.1 uncultured Pirellulales bacterium
CCAAAGCACTGGTATTATCATTTTTAAGTGTTTGAAGGAGGAATATTATGTGTAAGAAACTTATCCCCTTACTTTTAGTACTCAGCTTGTGTGTAATTACATCCGTTAATGCCCAGACTATAGTCTGGGTTACAATGGACTGGGACGCAGACAGTGATGGTGTTAATGATTCTCAGGAGTGGGTCGACAAGCTTACGGACGAAGGTTATACGGTCGATTTCAGGCCGGCATACTGGGATGCACTCACCGAAGATCAGGTTGTTGAACTTAACGCCGCCGACCTGGTAATTGTCAGTGCCACAACCCAGAGCTCCATTCTTAGTACCGATGCCACAGAAACTTCACTATGGAACTCTGTTACTGCACCAATGTTGAACTGCTGTACATACGTGCTCAGGAGCACCCGTTTTAAATGGGTCAACAACGGTGATGCAACGCTTCCTAACAATAATGGTGACCAGGGTTCGCCTCTGATGCAGGTAATAGAGCCGGGGCATCCCATCTTCAATGGAATATCGTTGGATACGAATAACCAGGTAAAGGTAGCAGACCCAACATTAGGTTCAGGCCATTGTACGTTTATTGGCACTGCCAATGCCGGCAATGGTACACTAATTGCAAAAACAGTAGGCAATGAATGGCTCTGGATAGCCGAATGGAAGGAGGGCGTTGAGTTCTACAACGGCGCCGGTGCCTACGCTACAAACCTGAGAATGACCTTTAGTATAGGCGGGCATGAAGTTGCAGGTAATGGCAGGGACATGAACCCCGCTAGAGGGTATAACTTGACCGATGAAGGCTGGAGGCTTTATTTAAATACTGTCCAATATATGCTCGGTATGAGTGTCATTCCGGGGAAAGCCGGCAAGCCCAAACCCGTCGACGGTATGAGAGACGTGCTGCGGGATGCCGTCTTAAACTGGAGGCCGGGAATTTATGCCGCTACGCATAATGTGTACCTTGGAAAAGATTTCAATGATGTTAATGAAGCAAGTGAAACTGACCCGCGTGGCGTATTGGTTAGCCAGAACCAGGATGCTAATAGTTTCGACCCACCCGGCCTTCTCAATTGGAACCAGACATATTACTGGCGGGTCGATGAAGTTAATGCCCCGACCAGCCCAGGATTCTATAAAGGCAGCGTCTGGAGCTTTACTGTAATTAACTTTACGTTAGTAGATAACTTTGAAGACTATGATGATGTTAATAACATTATATATTATACCTGGGAAGACTATTACGCGAATAATACCGGCATGACCGTAGGTCACTTTGACCCACCATTTGCCGAAAGCCGTATCGTCCATAGCGGTTCTCAAGCTATGTATATGCATTACGATAACGATGGCACTATAAATGAGGGTACCGACTATGAAAAGACTGGGACACTCACTTTTTCTGAAGCGCAGCGCACCTGGGCAGATGCACAGGATTGGACTAAAGATGGCGCTGCATCCTTAACAATCTGGTTCAGAGGCTTATTAGCCCCTGGTAGTTTCACAGAAGGTCCGCCAATCAAGATGACTGCTGGCGGCACAGACATCTGGGATATAGCTGACCAGTTCCATTTTGCTTACAAGCAGCTATCCGGCAATGTTACTATAGTAGCGAGGGTGGTTAGCCTCACTAACACCAACTCCTGGGCTAAGGCTGGAGTGATGATTCGTGATACGCTGGATGCAGGTTCTAAGAACGCTGCGGTGGTCATCACGCCGAGTAATGGAGTTAATTTCCAGCGCCGTATTAATGCAGGTGCTGCCAGCAATCAAACGACAGTGACTGGTATCACCGCTCCGCAATGGGTGAGATTGACTCGCACCGGAAACACCTTTACCGCCGATTATTCAGCTAACGGGACTACCTGGACACCGATAGGCACAGCGGTGGAGATGACCATGCTTACGGATGTTTATGTAGGCTTATGCCTGACTAGCCATAACACGACAGCAATCTGTACAGCAGAATTTTCCAATGTTAATCCGGCAGTTAGTGGCGATTGGAAGTCTCAAGACATCGGCATACAAAGTAACGATGCTGAGCAGCTTTATGTAGCGCTGCAGGATAGTGCTAGCAATAGCGCCGTGGTCAAATATTCTGATCCTGCGGCAACGAACATAGCCACCTGGACGCAATGCAGTATTCCATTGTCGGCGTTTACTGGCGTGAATTTGCAATCTATTACCAAGCTAACCATTGGTGTTGGCGACAGGGCCAGTACACAGCCTAACGGTGCAGGCGATTTATACATTGATGACATTAGGTTGTATCAGCCATAACTTAAGCGATTATAGTTAACACTTTATTAAGCTGCTTGAAACGAAATACGTAAGATCGGGGCTTATACTGAAAAAATATAGGCCCCGATTTTCTACAAATGACAGAATTAAGTGAACTAAAGTTTTTTAGTGTCTAAAATGACAGCAAATCCGTCATTCTGAGCGAAGCGAAGGATCTCTCTTTCGTTAGCCAGTTCCTTCGGCTTCGCCTTAGGATGACACATAAGTGTCATTTTAGACACCTCGAGGATTTGTTGAATTTAACAGGTGTTTTTGTGTGTGGTCAAAGCACTGATATTATCATTTTTAAGTGTTTGAAGGAGGAATAT
>CAZIED010000305.1:0-2604 GCA_964538525.1 uncultured Pirellulales bacterium
CGGGCCCTAAGTACATAAATTCCCCGACGACAGTGCTGTTTGAGAAGAGCAATTCATTATACGGCATAGAGCAGGCGCGACACCAGATTGTATCGACCGACACGGCAGTTGTCGTGGAAGGTTATACCGATTGCATTATGGCACACCAAAACGGCTGTACAAATGTCGTTGCAACTCTGGGGACAAGTTTTACCGAAAGTCACGGAAGAGTGCTGCGGCGGTACGCAAAAAGAGTGGTTCTGATTTTTGATAGTGACATTGCAGGCCTTGAGGCCGCCAACAGGGCGCTGGAAGTCTGCCTGGGTCAGCGCATAGACGTCAAATTAGCATCCGTGCCGGAAGGAAAGGACCCATGCGATTTTATCCTGGCCAACGGAAGAGAAAGGTTCGAACGGCTGGTAAATGAGGCTGACGACGTTTTTAAATTCAAATGGAATCGGCTGACGGAGCGTTTCGGCGACGACGACACGCTCACCGGCAGAAGACAGGCGGTCGAGGAATTTCTGCAAACGGTCGCTACCGCATTAAAGGCCGGCCGACTGCCGGCCATAGACAGAGGATTGATGGTCAACCATCTTTCGGGCATTATCGGCCTAAGCAATAAGCAGATAAATGCAGAACTATCTCAGAGGCTCAGGAGGCTGGAAAGGACGCAGGCTGATAAGGCCGGAGACAAAAACGAGCAAAGCATAGACTGGGGACATGGCGTCTTTGCTGCTGCCCAGCGAGAGGTGCTGGAGGTGCTGCTGAACGAGCCAAATCTCATCGAGGCTGTAAAACAAAAAATCACAGCGGACGATTTCAGTGTGCCGATATTAAAACAAATTGCCGGCTTGTTATTTGAAGCATCAAACGACATTATCAATCGGGCTACGGCTGGCTCCGCCCAGACGAGTCAATCTTTAGGGATGATTTTGGCAAAAGCTGAATCGGTGGATCTCGGCGGAGCTGGGCACAGCATGGCTGGCGCCATTGCTGAATTAGCACAGACAGGAGAGCAAAAGGGCAATTTTAAATCGCGTTTGGCTGACGCTCTGAAGCTCTTCCAGCGGCATCAAGCCATAAAGATTAAAAGTCAGATAAAAGCGGTTGACGACCAGAGAGAATATTTGCGTCGCGTCACCGAACATGCGGAAAAACATGACCCATACAACATGGGCATGATACAGTGAACAAACAATTATAAAAATTCGTAAGATACTATAAATACAATATGATATAAAGTGACATAGAGGTACTGGAAGTGGCAAAAAAACAAGAAAGCTCAAAACCGGCGGAGCTGTCTGAGGATGTGATTGATGGAGAGACATCGAAGACCGCCCAGATAGATAGTGCCGAGAAACGAATAAAAAGTCTTGTTGAAAAAGGTGAAAAGAAGGGATTCCTTACTTATGAGGAGATGAATAAAGAGCTGCCGGATGATGTAGTCACTCCCAGCCGGCTGGAAAGTTTATTGGCGACACTCGATGAAATGGGAATCAGCCTGGTCGATGAAGCCGACATAGAATCCGAACATGTTGGCAAACCTACTGAAGACTTTGAAACGACCGAAGAATCTTTGGAAGAGGGGGCAGTAGCCACAGAGGAGCACCTCCATGACGACGAGCTGCTCGAAAAGGATCTAGTTGAGGAGCAAATCGCCCGACGAATTGATGATCCTATCCGAATGTATCTGACTCAGATGGGCCAAATACCGCTGCTTTCCAGAAAATCTGAAATCGCTCTTGCCCGAAAAATAGAAATAACACGAATGTCTTTTAGAAGGAAAATGCTGCAGTGTGATTACTGCGCCAGAAACGCCATAGACCTGTTTCAACAGGTACACGATGGTTCGATTTCATTTGATAGAACTCTCAAAACAGGTACAGCGCCCCAGCTTACGAAAAATGTAATAAAGAAACGATTACCCCAGAACATACAAACCGTCAACAAACTGCTCAAAATCAATCAAATCCTTTTTAAGAAATCTATACAGACACAAAACACCGACGAGCAAAAGGCATACGTAAAACGGCTACACAGAAACCGGCGAAAGATCGCCACCCTGCTCGAAGAGCTAAGCCTGCGAACCAGCAGAATTCAAGCCATGAAAAATAAGCTGCACGGCATCTGCCAAAAAATGCAACAGCTCGAGCAAATTATCGAAGCCGGAGTCAACGACCAGATGGCAGCCGAGGATATCGTTGCGGCAATGCAGGAATTGACCGGCATGCAGGAGCTGGTCGCCGAGCCGCCGAATCAGCTCGAAAAAAGGCTGCGGACCATGGAAAGAACCTTCAATCAATACGAGAACGCCAAACGAACCCTCTCCAGCGCAAACCTGCGCTTGGTGGTCTCCATCGCCAAGAAGTACAGAGGCCGTGGCCTAAGTTTTTTGGACCTGATTCAAGAGGGCAACACCGGCCTGATGCGTGCGGTCGATAAATACGAGTACCGCAGAGGCTACAAATTCAGCACCTACGCCACGTGGTGGATTCGCCAGGCGATTACACGTGCAATTGCCGACCACGCACGCACCATTCGCATTCCCGTGCACATGATAGAAACGATGAGCCGCCTCCGTGCCGCCAGCAAAATCCTGCACCAGGAGCTGGGCAGAGAGCC
>CAZIED010000306.1:0-2581 GCA_964538525.1 uncultured Pirellulales bacterium
TATAAAGAGCATACATTCCATAGGTGCAAGGTCTATCCCGAAAGCTCAAAGGTCGAGCTATTTGGAGTTATACGTGCTTGGAAGCGAGAAGAATAGATTGGAAAAAGAGATCTTTGCATTGGATAAAAGAATAAACGCAGCTAAAAAACAATTCGATAGCACCTGCAACCAAATAAAACAACTGCAGAAAGAAACTCACGAAAAACAAGAAATTAATACTTACAAAGATATACCTACAAAGCCGCTTAAGACCATGCCTATTAACTATTAGTGGACATTAAAGGGACACAAAATGGCCAAAGACAAGAAGAGAAAAGAAAAAGAAGAGGAAAGGTTGAATATCGATTTTGGCATCGGAAATCTGGGACTGGGGGGACTATTTAAGGGTATTGAAAACCTGATCGACATGGCTGCTAAATTGAAAGAGGATGGAGGCGAAATCAGCAAAGAAGGCGAGATTGACCTAAGCAATCTCAAAAAAGGCATGAAAGGGGTGTTTGGATTTTCCGTTAAGACGGCAGTGGGAGGCAAGCCTATAGTTGAATCGTTTGGAAATGTTAAAAGCACCCCAAAAGGACCTACAGTAGAAGAAGAGAGAGAACCTATCACGGATGTCTTTGACGAAGGTCAAGAGATTCGAATATATGCTGAGATGCCCGGAGTAAATCAAAAGGATATAAAATTAGACATAAAAGATGATATATTAGATATTTCGGCACAAACCGGGGACAGAAAGTATCATAAAGAGCTTTTGCTATCGACAAAAGTAAAGGCCGATACAATGACCTCCTCTTATAACAATGGCATCTTAGAGGTCAGGTTCAAAAAGTAAATGGGATTAAAAGGGCTAAAAGAACCTTTGTTAAAGCTAATTTTGTTCGGTGGAAAAGGCGGTGTAGGAAAAACAACCTGTGCCTGCAGCGCCGCTCTTTGTTTGGCTGAGGACTTTAAGACGTTGGTTTTTTCAACCGACCCGGCTCATTCGCTTTCCGACAGCATGGGACAGACAATCGGTGACCAGATAAAAGAGGTCAAAGGGATAAAGAACCTAAGCGCTCTTGAAGTAAACGCTGAAAAGGCCTTAGCCAAATTCAAAATAGAGCACCAAGGCCAGCTAAAGAAGATTATGGATACCGGTACCAATCTGGATGACGAAGATATTGATTCTATCTTATCTTTACCTATACCAGGTATGGATGAAATGATGGGTTTTAAGACGATGATTGATCTTATAGATGAAGCTGCATTTGAGAAATATGTAGTAGATACAGCACCAACCGGCCACGCTTTAAGACTTTTATCTTCACACAAACTAATGGATGACTGGATTAAGGTTATGGCAAAAATGAGATGGAAATATAGATATATGGTTGAAACTTTTGCCGGAAAATATAGGCCGGACGAAGGCGATGATTTTCTGTTAACCATGAAAAAAGTTGTAAAGAGGATAGAAGATTTGCTTCGTGACCAAAATAGAAGCGAATTTATCCCGGTTACAATCCCGGAAGATATGGCAATTTTAGAAACGGAAAGGTTGATAAATAGTTTGAGCACATACGGCATAAAGGTAAGGCAGCTGATAATAAATAATGTTTTACAATCGAATGGCTGCCAGTTCTGCAGCGAAAAAGCAAGAGAGAACCAAAAATATATAAATCAGATAGAAAGAAAATTCGGTAGGTTAGAGAGAACAATTATTCCTTCTCAGCCGAGAGAGATTAGAGGACTAAAAGCACTGGAGGATTTTAAGGAGCTGCTATTTTGTTAACAACGAAAAAGAAAATCGAGAATGATTTTGTTTTGAAGGTGACAGAGGCCCTGCCAAAAGACGTGGGTAGAGCCATAGCCAGGATAGACCCTGAGGATATGGATAGTTTATCCATCGAGGTAGGCCAGATAATACAGATAGAAGGCAAAAGAAAAACCGCTGCTAAAGCGATGCCTTGTTATGCAGACGATCGCGGTAAAAATATTGTCCAGATAGATGGAGTTACAAGAGAAAACGCTAAAATAGGGCTTGATGAAAAACTAACGGTTCGGAAAGTGGAAAGTAATCCCGCCAGAGAAATCGCGATTTCTCCTCTAACCGTAACAGGGACAATTCAAAAAGATAAAGATGCCAAATATATCGGCTCTCTTATAGAAGGCCTACCTTTGACTTCTGGCGACAAAGTGCGGGCAAGGTTGTTCGGCACGAGGACCTTTGATTTTATAGTAGAAAGCACGATCCCCGATGGGGTGGTATTAGTTAGTCCTACTACCGAAATCATAGTAAAAGCAAAAGGAGGTAAGTTAGAGAAGGCTAAAGTATCGTATGAAGACATCGGCGGACTTGCTACCCAAATTCAAAGAATCAGAGAAATGATTGAATTGCCTTTAAAGTACCCTGAGGTCTTTGAAAGGCTCGGCATCGAGGCGCCAAAAGGCGTTTTCTTATATGGTCCGCCGGGGACAGGGAAGACTTTAATTGCCCGTGCCGTAGCGAATGAAACCGATGCCTATTTTACGAGCATAAGCGGCCCAGAAATTATGGGTAAATTTTACGGTGAGTCCGAAGCCCGCTTAAGAAGTGTATTTGAGG
>CAZIED010000307.1:0-2575 GCA_964538525.1 uncultured Pirellulales bacterium
GTAGTAGCCCCGCCTTTGGCGGGACGCTACGTAGCACGAGCTTTGCAGCCGGCCGTAATAGAGCGGGTTATTCGGATAGGCTCTAAATAGCAGTGGTGGTCGTGCTCTCGTATAACCTATGTTAGTCACTAATCTTGAAAGGAGTGCAAAATGGTTAGAAATGTAGCAGTTTTCTCGCTGGTCATATCACTCTCGTCTTTTGCAGGCTGCTCCGCCAAGCAAACAGCCTCGGTAGAACCGGCTTCAGGGAGAAAAGAAGACAAAAAAACCCAGAAAGTTGTATATCAGTATGTCGAAACAGAAACCGGCCGATGGCTTGTACATGACGTGAATCGGCCGGCACCGCCGGTTGTCACGCCCGGCACCGAAAACACACAGGAAAAAAATGGAAAAGCTCCATCCGACGCAGTCGTCTTATTTGATGGCAATGACCTGTCAGGATGGGTCTCCGAACGCGGCGGCCCTGCCAAATGGATTGTACGTGACGGCTACATGGAAGTGGTCAAAGGCTCCGGCGGCGTCAAGACCAAGAAAGCCTTCGGCTCATGCCAGTTGCACGTCGAGTTCGCTACCCCCTCAATGGTCACAGGAAAAAGCCAGGGACAGGGAAATAGCGGGGTGTTTTTAATGTCAACCTACGAAGTCCAGATTCTCGATTCCTATGACAATAAGACATATCCCGACGGTCAGTGTGCCGCGTTATATGGCAGAGCTGTTCCTTTAGTCAACGCCTGCCGAAAGCCGGGCCAGTGGCAATCTTACGACATCATTTTCCATCGCCCCATTTTCAAAGGTAACCCTGTCATAAAAAAAGCTACGTTCACTGTTTTTCATAATGGTGTGCTTGTGCACGACCACGTTGAGCTGCAGGGTGGCACCGGCTGGCTTGGCCCTTATGCGGTGACTGATTATAAACCACATGAGGATAAGCTGCCGCTAATGCTGCAGGACCATGATCATCCCGTCAGATTCCGCAATATCTGGATTCGCCAGCTAAAAGATTAAAAATGCATGGGACGCAGAAGCTAAAAATGGAAAATTGTTGGATTCCACAATTTTACTTTTTTCGCTTTAAGTTTTTCCATCTTCTCTCGGATGGTTCCTATTTAAGAACCACGGTTACTTGATAAACCTCTTAGAATCTCCATCTTGCTCTCCCACTTATGTGAATCGATCTCAGACAAAAGACTCCAATGTGGTTTGCAGAATCTCCGATAAAATCTCTTTACAAATCGAAGGACGCCCATATTTTCACCTCCATGTAAAAGGTTGATAATGAACAAAAACTAAGAGGAGAAGCTCCTTGAATCATGAGGTAGTCAAATGGGGACATGAAATCTTATGAGGATGCACATTTCGCACTGTCCATTAACGACCGCTCCTCCGTGATTTCCTATATTTGACACTACTATATAACAGTAAAAGGATATGTCAAGCAAAAAAAGTCTTTTCGCCTATGAAAAACAAAAATTACGTGGTAATACGTAATTCATAGTTTAGCAGGGACAGCAGCGAATGACATTTCCCTAAGTGGCATTCGGGCTATCTCTATTTTTAGCAGGTATTGCTTATCCGACCATTCAACAATTAGAAAAAGTGAAAATATGTATTAGAAAAAACCACAACGCAAGTAGTTGACAGCTCCACGAACTTATCGTATATCATTGTCACAAAATTAAATTATCGTAGCCGAAGTTCACGCCTTAGATGTGAACACGGGGGACCCAAATAACGGGGCGTATTCCCCATATAAGGGGATAGGGTACTTTCAAATCCGAGCCCGTCAGCTAACCTCGTAGGCATTTGAAAGGGCAATGGCAAAAATAGCAAACTGCCGCCCGGCAGTTTTTTTTATTGCCTCTTTGCCCGCTCTGAAGAGAATATATCATATTATGGATTTCTTATTTATTGTAATAATTTTAGGACTTGCCTGCTTAACGGTCGGGCTTATAAATCTTTGCGATAAGATATAACGGGAGAAATCATGGTTATTCATTGGATAGGCGGCGCGGTTGCGTTGCTCCTCTTTATTTATCTTTTTGTTGCACTGCTTAAACCGGAGAAGTTCTCATGACTTTCAATGACATTGTTCAAAGCATCGTTTTTCTATCGATCTTGATTCTTCTTGCCAAGCCTCTTGGCATATATATGGCGCGTGTTTTTGAGGGCAAACCGGTCGTTTTGAATAAATGGTTACTGCCGATTGAGCGATGGATTTACCGCTTATGCGGCGTTAAGCAGGAAGAGGGCATGGGTTGGAAAACATACGCATTTGCAATGCTGGCTTTTAATATTATCGGTCTGCTGGCGGTTTATCTTCTTCAACGGTTTCAGCATTTGCTCCCGTTAAATCCTATGAACATGCCGGCGGTGTCTCCGGATTCCGTCTTCAACACTGCGGTGAGTTTCGCTACAAATACGAATTGGCAGGGATATGCCGGTGAGACAACTCTGAGTTATTTAACACAGATGCTCGGCCTAACCGTTCAGAATTTTGTTTCGGCCGCAACAGGCATTGCCATATTGATAGCGCTTATCCGGGGATTTATAAGGCGCGAGGTAAATGATATTGGCA
>CAZIED010000308.1:0-2570 GCA_964538525.1 uncultured Pirellulales bacterium
ACCCATCGCCAGTGCTCGACGTGGCCATCGGCGAAAGAGAAGCTGCACCCCTGCGAATGCCGGCCGGCTGGAAGGTCCCACCACCGCGGGGACTCCTCGGCGAACTCCCAACCCCGGGGCGGGATACCGAAGAGGGAATCGAGGATACTATCTTCGTGGACATCAACGAAGAAGAGCAGAGCCGATGGTGCTGGGTTGTTGATCTCGGATTCCTTTGTGAAGCACGGGGGATAGATCGTATTGTCGGGATATGGCGCGCCATTGATGGATTGGCTCATATTGTAGCTACGCGTCCGCCGAAGATGCAGCAATTCACCTTCCGTTGTTCGCACATGCGACATGTCGGAGGGACAGCGATAGATTTTGGTTGATTTGTTGTAAGGAAAGAGCAGGCCGCGTTTGATATTCTCGGTGGTGGTATCGAAGGGCGCCAGCCCGGCACACCATGTCAGTTTATCGCTGAAAACGGGCGAAGGCGCTCCGGTGCTGATGTCGTAAACGTATCGATTAGGCGGCAGGAAGTCGTCATAGTCCAGCGAATAGAGTTTTGCACAGGTTTGAAGCTGCCTCAGATTGCTCAGGCAGGCTACTTCTCGAGCCTTCGCCTTGACCCGAGAAAGCGCCGGCAGCAAGATCGCAGCGAGAAGGGTGATAATCGCGATGACAACAAGGAGCTCTATCAAGGTAAACCCCGGGCGATGCCATTCGACCAGGGAATCGAAAGACGTGCCATCACTCAAATCCGAGATATCGTCGAACACAATTGGCCTCTGATTTCGATGTCGCATGCTGCACCAAATACCCAATCTTTAATCTCAGACTACATCATAAAACGTTGCAGTTGTAGTTCAAGCAAATACTATCGCGTATTTTGAAGGTCATCTGTTAAGAGTTCTTATTTTGTTCATAAAAGACCATAGTGGGTAAGCCGCCGAAGCTTATGCCCATCCATGCTGCCTCATCAATCTCAGCCTGGGTGAAGCCTTTTTCTTTGGCCTTTTTTATGTGCATTTTCAAGCACGGCTCACACCGCATTGCTACCGATAGAGCAATGGCTATAGCCTGTTTCGTATAGGCATCCAGGCCAGCAGGTGTGCTGGCTGAACTTAGAAAATCCGTGAACTTAGCTTTAATTTTGCTAATATCAGAGCTTTCTGCAGCGTTTGCCTTATTGGAGTTTATCGCATCGCTGCAGCAGGGGACTTCCAAGGGTCTGTGGTCAGGGGTCTGGGGTCTGGGATTTTGGGTGAAGGTATTTTGCGGGTGCCGGTTTTTATTTGGTCCCGAAGGGCGAAAAACAATATCCTCCGAGATGGTGGGGCGGCGATACCCTGCAGGCTATGCACGCTATCAGCGGAAAATATTGTCGCTTTTCTACCACGCCGCTCGGTGATAAATTGTTTGTAAAACTCTACGATGGTGCGCTGGGTACGTTCGAGGTCGGCACGGGCGGCCGTGACATCAAGGAAATTTCGATGCGAGGTTCGCTACGCTCGCAAGATTCTGCTGTTGCGGTTGGAGGAAATTTAGAGAACGGCTGGCCCAAATCGGCACAGAAGTGTCAAATACCATCCGGTGATTATTTGCCCGCTTACATAACGGTAAAGCTTGGTCGGCTAAGCATTGAAGTTTCGAATAACTATCACGCTGACGGCAAGCCTCGCGGCGGAGGTAGCAACAAGGTTTATGGTATCAATATTCGTGAGGATAAATCCTACGTCTTTGATTTATCCAATAAGCCGGAGGTGCTGTTCGCTTTGCCGGCCAAAGACCAACGCGTCAAGCTGGGCGAACAGTTGCTGGTTAAGGCTGTCCTGATTGACCCCAAACTGGACATAATGATTCGCGGTCTCGATGATACCACGCGAAAGCAGAAGAAAGAATACGCTACCTCTGACGGTCAAAAACGCACCGTTGAGCAAGTTATGTCTCTCGATCCGAAGGTTGTCATCACACGAGCCAACGACGGTGAAAAGATTGCCGAAGGCGTTATGCCCTTTGGCTGAGACGGCACATGCGGGTACTCGTGGCGAGTGCCGAAAGATTTAAAACTTAATGGAAAGCAGGAGACTTTCAATATTGAAGTGCAATACGATACCCTGGAACTCTACGGAAAGGTAACAGCGACAAGACAGGTCGTGATTTATCAAGATTGAGCAATCGCCCAGCGGCACGTTTAAATCTGATTATGAGAGGAACAGAGGTCTGCAGGGATATTTTTGTTACGTACCTGGTCGTTTGATCAGGTTCTGGAGAGCTTCTTTTTCATTCGGTTGAGCTGAATTTGATAGCTCTATGAAATATGCAGGCTAACAAGCAGTAATGTTGGATTTACCGGAATCTCTTGCCGGTTTCCAAATCCCCCGCCCTAAATGACCGAGAGTAATACAATCATCTTGTTGTTGTCGGCTGGATATTCTGTTCATGAGCAATTAGGGCGGGGTTGCGTCTAAAATCATCCAGCTCTTTTTCATACTTTTGGAGAACCGCTGTCCAGTGATAATTCGCCGGCTTACCATCTTCAAAGCCGGGATACGGAATCTTACGCGTGTGTGTTTGCATGCCTTGTG
>CAZIED010000309.1:0-2566 GCA_964538525.1 uncultured Pirellulales bacterium
ACTCAAGCGGCATCGACTGCGTGCTCAAATGAACGATTGACTGCTCAGCAAACGGTGAAGCAGCATTACCCACGGCCAAGCCAGTGCCGTTGCCGGTGTAAGCCGGAACGCCACAGGCTGTATTTGCGTCGTAAGGCAATCCGTCCGTCCAGCTATAGTATATCCTGTTACATTGATCGTTGTAGGACTCAAAGTCATCCACTACAATAAAGTTAGCGGCGGTAAAGCTCCAGAGGTCGCCTTCCCAAGATGGATGAATCTGGGCCTCATTGACCTCATTAACCCTCCAGTAGTAATTCTTTCCTAATTCAAGCCCAAGAGGACTGAGAGGGTAGCTGCTTTTATCGACTGTATCGACAAGAGCCGAGCCGTTCACTACAGCTTCTCTATCGGCGCTAAAATATACTTGATGCACGGCTGCATCTCTTCCAGGTCGCCAGCTAAGAGCTGCATCCAGAGCCACACCAGTTGCTCCTGAAACCGGCTGGGGCTGTCTTGCGATGACTGGAATGTAGAAGAAGCGAACCTCACTCAAACCATACCGAGGCAAAATTCCCTTCCAGTTACTATTTGCCGTAATCCTGACGTATTGTGCTACTACACCGCCGAAATTAACGATGGTATTGTAAGTGTAATCAGGTAAGCCGGTAGCCTTGTTAAATTCAGGTACGTTATCCAACGGTGTCCATTTAGTGTCGTCGGTTGAGTATTCAATAGTAGCGTTTCTAATCCCCAGGCCAATAGAAGGCTCAAGAGACTGGTTAGAGTTCCACACCCACATCTTATCTAATTTGTATATGCTATCGAATTTATATTTTATCCATATCGGTTCTGTTCCACCGACGCCGCTTAGCCACATATCTGTCGATACTGTTGAGTGCTGGTCAAGAGCATTAATTCCTGAGCCGTCGATGGTTTTTTCTGGTCCCATATTTGGGGCTGATGGTATTGAGGTTGAGGCGCTGATATTCTCAATTTTTTCAGAAAAAAGCTCAACCGTAAAGCTCCAAACGTCGCCTTTATAGAAGAAATTGGAATTGGGCGGAGCATTGACTTCATCGACCCGCCAGTAATACGTCTGAACGAAATCAAGAAGAGTATCAGGTTCATAGGTGTTAGCATCCTGATTTTGACTGAACTGCATGCCCGGATGATTGTCTACGCTGGCGTTATTGACATCGTTGAAATCTGTTCCCAAATACACATTATGCTTGTCGGCATAATCTCCCGGCGTCCAGCTCAGGACACAATCACGCGATATTTCTATTTGCTCATCAGCAGGATTGGGATTAGAGGCAAATACAAGTACTGGTCCCCATCCCAGCATAGCCTGCTGAATCTCTACCTGGCTCAGAGTATGGTTGTAGATGCGGAGGTCGTCGATAAGACCATTGACGTAATGATCAAGTGTAGGGGAGTTGGCGCCAATCCGAAACGCTTGTGTCGAAACACCGACGGATACATTTTCAGTCGAGGAATCCGCCAACACTCCATTGTGATACTCGCTGAAGGTATTGGCAACATCATCATAGACCCATGCAACGTGCACCCATGTATTTGCCGGAATGGTTGGCCCATCGGTATCTCTGTTTAGGTTGCGGGATGTAGCACTTTCAAAATCCATTTCCAGCCGGTTGTTGTATATAGCGCATGTAAAGCCGCCACCGGCGTCTTCTGCAACCTGCCGGTTGCTGCAAAATTTCATATCTCCCCCTGCCGGTTTGTTGATCCAGGCACAAACAGTCATGCCACCGGTAACGGCCGTGTTGATATTTATAAGCCCACAATTAACATAATCATCGGTTCCATCAAACTGTAAGGCACCTCCTAATTGGCCGGCCGACCATGTTGCGCCACCGTTAATGGTGCCGTTGTGACCGTTACCGGACGAATCAGCAGCAATCGTGCCAGAACCTTCATCGAACTTCCACCAGCCGATAAGCTCTGCATTAGCCGCACTGGTCAGCGCCATGCTTATCACAAAAATGAAGGAAATTGGACAAATCAACTTTCTACACATAGATGCCGTCCTTTTCTCCTTAACCCGTCCTGAGCCGGGTCGAAGGAAATGATGGAACAAAGTGCCTAAAGTATAAAGTGCCTAAAGTATAAAGTTATAATTTTAGGCACTTTAGTCACTCCAAACTTTAGTTCATTTTTTCAAGGATACAGTCTAATATCATCAATGTATATCTTTCCTGTGCCGCTGGCTAATGGAGTGGTTCTGTTGCCCACGCCAATATACATCTTCTTGATGCTCGACAGATTCACTCCGGCAAAACTCGTAAACGGAATGTCCCCCTGCTGCCACGTGGCCGACTGAACCGCTGCCGGCTGAGCCAAACTCGCATCACTACGTGTGCCGCTACTATCCTCAACCGCGACATAAATCTGCTCAGCGGTATTTCCCGTAGCTCCATAGAACCACACTGTTAATGTATCGGCGCCTCCTCTTGTCCAATCCTGAGCGGTAGCCCACTCTCGTTGGGTCTCGGAATAATAAGGGGCAATGGAGTTGTTATACTCAAGCGGCATCGACTGCGTGCTCAAATGAACGATTGACTGC
>CAZIED010000310.1:0-2559 GCA_964538525.1 uncultured Pirellulales bacterium
TTGTGGTGAGCCTGTCGAATCCAATTGAATTCCAAAATTTTACATTTTTCACTTTACGTTTTACGCTTCCTTTCGGCCCCGTGCGACAGAGCTTTTAATAATTTTTAGAATATAGCCTATTTTATCCAAGTAATCAACAATATTTTTTACTTTTTTATTCAGATTGTGAACCCCGCAATTTATTTGGGGGTTCTATTCCAAGTTTTACGTGGGGTTTAAAAGCTCCGCTCCAAGCTGGCCGCAGGCTGCCTTTATCTCTCGTCCCATCCGATAGCGTACTGTCGTCTCGATGCCGGCCCGTTCCAAAACCCTCGCAAATTGTTTGATGCGTTTGCTGCCGCTGCCGACAAACGTGCAGCCCGGGAGCGGATTGTGCTCAATAAGATTCACATTGCACATTATCCCGTCCAACAGCTTAACAAGCAGCCTGACGCAGGCGTCGGAATCATTCAACCCTTTTATCAAAACGTATTCAAAGGTAACTCGCTGGCCGGTTTTTTTCTGATATAGTCGTATCGCTTTGAATAGCTCAACCATCGGATACTTAACATTTATGGGAATTAACTTTGTCCTCAGCTCATCGCTTGGCGCATTCAGTGACACCGCCAAACGTGGGTGAATATCCTCACCTGCCAGCTTCTTAATAGCCGGTATTATACCACAGGTGCTAATTGTAATGTGTCTGATGCCGATATTTTTGCCCTTTGGGTGGTTGAGAATCCTGACCGACTTGAGGACTGCATTATAATTCAGCAGCGGCTCACCCATACCCATATACACGACATTTGAAATTCTGCCGGCATCCTTCTGGATGGTATTTACCTGGTCAACGATTTCGGCTGCGGTAAGATTTCTACAGAAACCCAGCCTCGCTGTGGCACAGAACGTGCAGCCCATCGGGCAGCCGACCTGGGTCGAGACGCAAATGGTTCGACGCGGCAATCCCGGTTTGCCGGGATTGCCTTGCTCACCACAAGGCGTCGAATCACCCTGAGCAAGTGGCGAGCGAAGCGAGGAACGCGTCGAATGGGGTGTTCTGCGTCCATCATCAAGCAGGAGCACCGTCTCGATTCGGCTGCCGTCACCGAGAGCGAATACGTACTTGGCTGTGCCATCTTTGTCCATGAGCTTTTTCAGAATAGCAATCTGCGATATATAATAATCCTGCTGGACCAGTTGTTCTCGGAAGGTTTTGCTTAAAGGAGTAATCTGCGAAATTTCTGTAGCGACTTCATTTTGAATGAAGTGAAATATGTAACTTGCCAGATACTTTTTGGGTTCGACAAGCTCACCACTCGTCTGGCCCATCTCGGTTACTAACTGTTCAAGCTCACTGAGCGTTTTATCTTTAAGGTCTTTGCTCATAACATTAGTTGTTTTTTGGATTATTAATTATTAACGGTCCTCTACTATATATTGTACTTTTATTGGCACAAATCACTACTAATAGGTAACACTTTTTTCCTTAGTACAATCTATTGTTTTTTTGAATTTTCTGATATTTTTTACTTGAACAAATAGCAATTATAAGCGATAATATTAATAAAGAGTTAAGCAATTATTACATATAAGCTTGGGTGCGTCCCAAGCACGATATAAGGGCGGGAGGTTGTGTGCCTCCCGCAATTTTTTTTAGGGAGATTATTTCCGTTGAATAAGAGGGTATGTATATTCGTCGATGGAGAAAACTTCAGGTATTCTATCATAGAGCTATTCAAGACAGAATTTGATAAAACTGAATATCTTCCAAAACATGCCGAATGGGACAATCTTTTTGAGTAGTTCGTACCTAAAGCTGTTGAAGACGGTGAAAGAGTTCGGACATATTGGTATGTAATTCAGTCACTAGATTTCTATCCCTACCGATTTCCCAACGCCAAAGAAGAATCTGAGAAGTTGCAAAGGCTCCTAGAAAAAGATAAAACATGCCTTGAAAAGCTCAAAAACCTTCACGGAGAGCCTCTTATAAAAAAGATGGAAGAAATTGTAGCAGATCTCCGCCAACTTCAAAACAGGCAACATCGCCGGTTTGAAGGGTGGAAAGTACTACAAGATAGCATATCTACCAAATGGTCCCGTATCGAATTCCGACGAGCTGGAGCAATAACATACAATCTTTTCGATCAAAAACTTGGCAAAGAGAAAGCTGTAGATGTAAAACTTGCCACTGATCTGATTATGCTTCGTGACATATATGATGTAGCTGTTATTGTTTCTGGGGACCAAGACTATGTGCCTGCAGTTCAGGTCATAAAGGATTCTGGTAAGCACGTGATCAATGTTGCGTTTCAGACCCGCAGCGGAAAGATATTACCTGGAGGTGCTAAGAGACTCAATCAGATCACAGACTGGAGCCTCGAGATTGGATATCAAGAACTGGGCGAACATTTACAGTTAATAGAAAAATGTAAATAAAATATCAATTAAAATTCCACAAAAGCAAAAACCTGAATAGTCACTATTACGCGATAGATCAGTCCTGCTCATTGTCAACCGAGACGTAACCCTTTTGGCCCTCGCTTATATAAGAAGGCTCGGACGATTCAGCCTCAGCCGATG
>CAZIED010000311.1:0-2557 GCA_964538525.1 uncultured Pirellulales bacterium
CAGAAAAAACCGGTGAGTGATAATTGGTAACTGGTAATTACCAATTTCCAATCTCTAATTACCAATTAACTAATTAAAACTGTACAGGGTTGGACCAGTGACTCCACCTGCCGGTGTTATCCTTCATCCGGCAGCGAACTCGATAAATACTACCTACTTTTACGACACTTGCGGGGATTCTTACGGTGCTATCAAATGTTGTAAGCTCATCGCTTTCCCAGACGGCATCAATTTCATACTTATGCTGCTGTCGAGGGTTATATTCTGCGCCGGTGGTATCCTCAACTTCTGCTATCCGCCATTTCATCGCAGCGAAGGTATTACTACCCTGCGGGTCACCAAAAGGACTCGTCTTGAAGCTAAGGTCGTTTATGGGATATCCAGTTGAACCTATGTAGGTAATAGTCGCAGTATATGGTATGGCTGAATCATCAGCCTCAGCTATAAGGGCACGCACGCCGTAGCTGCCCGAGAGAAAGTCGGACATGCCTGTGGGCGTAAGATATTCCTTATAGTACTCGACCATATTCGGCCAGTCTTTGCTTCTTCCAGGCTGGTTGAAAAACTCGTTGTTGACGTAGAACTGACCCTTTCTGTTCATACGCGGATGATAGTTCCACATCGCACGCTCGGCGTCTATAAAACTTTTTCCGTCATACTCTGCACCGATAATGGAAGCTATCTCATCAATTAGCTGCCGGACCTGGTCGCTATTGAGCAGCAAATCCAGAAGCTCTCTGGCGCGGTTTTTGTAGGCGATGTTGCACTGCTCATAACTGAGCACATATCGGAAATGCTCCCAGTCACCGTAGTGCGAGCCCCATTCGTATGTAAGGTCCAAGTCCCAGGGCATCATCGTCCATTTGTTTGTTTCGGGATTGTGATAGTATGAACAATTATACTCCGGACGCCGATCGGAGTCGTTAATGCCCACGCCGACAGCCTTTGAACTATAGTAGGTTTCCAGTTCCACATTCGTCTGCCACCAGGAAAGCGGC
The DNA here is from genome assembly GCA_964538525.1 of uncultured Pirellulales bacterium. Taxonomy (GTDB): domain Bacteria; phylum Planctomycetota; class Phycisphaerae; order Sedimentisphaerales; family Anaerobacaceae; genus CAZIED01. The sequence goes on from CAZIED010000311.1 coordinate 999, forward strand.
TGGTATGGACCGGTCTTGTTGTAGCCGATGATGCCGCTGGTAAACGAACCGACGTCGGAATCGTCGGTTACCTGCGTTGGACCCTGGTTCTTTTCATTCGGAACACCCTCCATCCTGTACAAATTGCCGTCAGGCAGGCCGCGTTCATCAAGGAAATGTCCATCCGGATTTTCGATTGCAATGTACAAGCCCCAGAAGTCACCGTCATGCTGTGTAGGCCCGGCTTCGACAGCACCATCAATTATACGGAAATGGAAATAATTGGTATTGGAGGCAGGTACGCCGGCCGTGCGGTAAAGTCTAAAGCCGAGCACTTCGTTCATAGCCATACCCATTGTGCCCTGGTCCCAAGGTCCATCGGGATGTGGAAATTTCCACCATGGACAGGCGCCGGTGGCAACGTTCATTTTATTCCACTTTTCCTTGTATTTTTTGCCGTAGTCGTCATGCCCCTGGAAGTAATGGCCTCGATTGAAATCGAGCTTCCATTTGTTCTTGCCTACCACAAAGGTAGAATACTGAGCCCGAATCCGATAATGGATGTTGTCATACACATCGCCGTCGTAAATCAACGTGCCACCCCAATAGTACAAAGTAGTATCGACATTATACTGGGATTGGATGACATCCTGCTCTCGTGCTATAAGGTGATAGACGGGCAAACTACCCATTACCTCGGCACTGTACTCAACAACCTGACCCATCGGCCCTGTGTCACCAGGCTTTATCGCTCCTCTCCAGGCGGGCACTCCATCATAAACAAAATACACAAAGTTCGGCTGTGGGTCGTCGGAATAAGGGACTCTGATGCTGCGTCCGCCGGTGTCCGTAGCGGTAATGCGATGGCGTACGAGACGACGATGCGTCTGCTGGTTGGCCGGCAACTGCACGGTGTAAATATCATCGCCGGCGACTGCGTCGCCGTTTAGGCCGTCGTCATGCATCGCAAGATTAGACCAGTTCGCGGCGTTTTCGTAAGCTGGGTTCGACACAGTTGCCGGATTTGTTGATGGATAATTGGGAAGCGTAATTGGAATATAGCTGCCGGGATTAACAAGCTGATAGTGTAACGTGACATTCTTCACTCTGTCGGGGTCGGTGACCTTAGCGGTAATCGTAACCACATCGTTCGACTTAGGCTGCTTGGGCGAGTGCTTTACCTGACGAATCTGCGGAGGTATATTATCAACGTAAACAACCGTGTTTTTCGCGGCCGGCGTCGGATATGCCGAGCGCCAGCTACCCCCAAGATCATTATCAAATAACGGGTTCATTAATTGGATAGAGTAGCCATTGCCCACCGTATTTGAAGGCACCGAATCGCCAACAGTCGGCCACGGAAAGCCTAACTTGTATTCCACCTCATCAACCTCAAGACCGTCAGCGCTGCACAGCTTGATGATTTCCTCATCATTGCCGAGCTTGCCTTCAAAAGGACCGTAAATCAACGTCGATGAGACACCATATTTGCTCGCTACCGTCACGGAGTTGACCGCCCCAGTCGGGTCTTGCACCACGACCAGATAGCCATTTCTCGGCAGCCTTGAGCCGGCCGGGAA
>CAZIED010000312.1:0-2524 GCA_964538525.1 uncultured Pirellulales bacterium
CTACAAAAGCAAGGCCGATTCCGTGCTGCACAACCTGCTCAAACGGTTTATTCACCTGGGCAGACATATATCCAAGGGTTCCAAAGACGGCAAGACCGGCTACCAGCGAAACAACGGTATCAATCACGGTCGTCATGGAGGCATTAAAATTAATGTCGGCCTTTCTGGGCAGGTATGAGGCGTAAGTCACCATGATCCCAAAGCCGAGACTTAACGTAAAGAATATCTGCGAATAGGCGTCAATCCACACCTTTGGCTCGAAAAGCCTAGAGAAGTCAGGTTTCAGGTAACGGATGATTCCCTCTTTTGCACCAGGCAGAAACCAAACCCACCCCACGAGGATAAGAATGAGCACAAAAAGAAGCGGCATAAATATCTTATTGGCTCTTTCAATCCCTTGTTCTACGCCAAAAAAGACTATCACCCAATTGACTATCCACACGATGAGTAAGCCCAGCAGGATAGAACTGCGCACATCTCCCATCGCCAGCGGTCCAGTTGTGACCCCTAAAAACTGATGAAAGAAGAAATCGTTTGGGTCGGCTCCCCACGCCATGTTAAGAGAGAAACCGAGGTAACAGACACACCAGGCGATAACGACAGCGTAGTACATCACAATCCCGAACATAACAAAAATCACCATCCACCAGCCAAGCCACTCCCAGTGTGGACGAATCTTTGCAAAGGACATCGGTGCAGACCCCCGCATCTGGTGGCCAATACCGTATTCCAGAATCATCAAGGGAATCCCCGCCGTTACTAAAGCAACAAAATACGGGATAAGATAGGCCCCGCCGCCATTTTCATAGCAAACATAAGGAAATCGCCAGATCGACCCTAAACCGATAGCAGAGCCGATTGCAGCCAGGAGAAACCCCCATTGCGTCTTCCACTGCGCTCGATGCGCCTCCATTTTCGGTAGCTTGTTCTCGTCTATAAGCTCACCTTAGTCTAAAGTCTAAGTGATTTGAAGATTTTCTAAATATAGAAGCTCAGACATGATTACTTATCTTTGCTGTTTCATTGAGCGTAAAGATATACTTTGTGCTCCTGCAGTTTAATTGAGTGCTCTATTCCCAGCAAATCCAGCGTGTTACGCTCAATGATATTTCTAATGCTGACACGTGGAACGCTCGGCAAATTCATGTCTGCAAAAAGCATATTAAAACCGAGCAGCTTCTCCATGCACTGAGCAGCGTTAGCATACGGAAAGCCGCTGCCGAACAGGAGCTTGTCCATTACTCCGCGTTCGTGGGCCGCAACTACAATATTATAAATCTGCCACACATTGCTCGGCTGAATCGTCAAATCCGCATATACGTTTTCGTGCTTGGCCAATAGAGCCAATGTTTGCTCAACAAATGGCACACCCATAGAGCCGATAACAATTTTTAGAGCCGGAAATGTTCTGGCAATTTCATCTACAAGATAAGGATGGACATAATCTAAGACGGCTTTGGGTCTCAGAGCTTCATCAGAATTATGAAAGAAGACCGGCAGTCTTAATTCCTGTGCCGACTCATAAAATTGCATTGCCCTGCTGTGAGCCGGATGAAAACCTGCGGCGCTGCAGTACAAAACCGCTCCTTTAAGTCCCATTTTATCGGTTAGGTGAGCCAAATTTTTTGTGCCTGTCTTATCTTTTGTAGGCTCTACTACCGCGAAACCAATCATCTTTTCCTTATGCCTGTTCACATAGTCAGAAACTTTCTTATTGGCATCATCGCTCGGCCCATCTGCGGCAGGCAGCACTATGCAGGCATCTACGGCTTGCGATGCCTCAAAGTGTGCTGATGTCTCTACACCATCAGCGGCTATATTTATATGCGTGTGGCAGTCAACTATCATAATTTAGCCCTTCAACATTGTTAGCCACAATTTTAGCGGTCTGCAAAATCAGGATTTATATTAGTCAAGCTGATTCAGAGCGTCAAGAACAAATATTATCACCCTATTTATATGTTATCGTCACAGACTATCGAAAATCTTGTATTTAATCTTTTTATGGGTGAGAATAATATAAGGACCGTCATTGCGAGTCCTACGAAGTAGGCCGTGGCAATCTAAACTCGCCACGGTTTATGAGATTGCTTCGTCGCTTCACTCCTCGCAATGACTTAGGGCTGCATTAGCGTCATTCCGAGCGACTTGTCCGTCGTAGCCTTAGCGAAGACGGAAGCAAAGCGAAGTCGAGGAATCTGCTCTAATAGGATTCTCTACTACGGTCGGGGTGACATTTCCAACGTAGATTCGGCAAGCTCACTACAAGATGGTCAGCACCCATCAATCGGCGTATAACGTAGAATGGGTCTCTATTTCATCATTTCCAGATTTTCTCGCACGGTCTGCGTATTTGGATGGTCCGGCCCTAAGCTCTTTTCCAAAATCTCAAGGGCACGGCGAAACATCGGCTCAGCCTCAGATAGACGTTTCGTGGCCTGAAGCAACAACGCCAGATTATTGAGGTCTCTGGCAACATCTGGGTGGTCTTTGCCGAAGGATTTCTCATCTATATCTAATGTAC
>CAZIED010000313.1:0-2504 GCA_964538525.1 uncultured Pirellulales bacterium
CCAGCACAACCAGAACAAGAGTAAGCAGCAGGGTAAATTCGACATCCCTTACCGAATCCCGTATTGAGATGGAACGATCAAACAAGATGTTCATGGTAACCGACGCCGGCAGCTGCCCGCGGAAAGTCGGCAGCAGCTTCTTGACGGCGTCGGCGACCTCGACCGTATTTGTGCCGGGCTGACGCTGAATTGCAAGCACTATTGACCTTTGCCGGCTTTTTCCATCGAAGTACCACGCAGCTACTTTGTCGTTCTCAACGCTGTCGGTAACATCGGCGATTTCCTCAAGCCGAACAGGCGAACCGTTACGATACGTTACAATCAAAGGCCGATATGCCTCAGCGGTGTTGAGCTGTCCCGAAGCCAGGACCGTAAATGCACGGTGAGGACCGTACAGAATTCCCGTCGGCAGATTTACGTTGCCGCTATCAATCGCATCGGCTACCTCGTTAATCCCAATCGCCTTGCTGGCTAATGCCATCGGATCGATTTTGACCCTCACGGCGTATTTTTGCGCACCGTAAACCTGCACCTGAGCCACGCCGTTGATGGTGGATATTCGCTGGGCCATAAGTGTTTCAGCATACTCATCCAAAACATACAACGGCAAGGTGGAGCCGGTAAGTGCCAGGAAGAGAATAGGCTGGTCGGCTGGATTGACTTTGAAATACGTTGGAGGATTGGGCATGTCCTGTGGCAATTGACGCAGCGAACGTGTAATCGCCGCCTGAACATCCTGAGCGGCAGCGTCAATATCTCTACTCAAAACGAACTGAAGAGTTATCGAGGTGCTGCCGAGGGCGCTGCTCGATGTCATCGAATCGATGCCGGCAATAGTAGAGAACTGGCGCTCCAGAGGTGTTGCCACCGCCGCTGCCATAGTTTCAGGGCTTGCACCCGGCAGCGACGCAGAAACCTGAATGGTAGGAAAGTCAACAGTCGGCAAATCGCTCATAGGAAGCTGCCGAAACGCTGTTATACCAAATATCAATATGCCAATCATGACAAGAGTTGTCATTACCGGCCGGTTGATAAACAGGGTCATGAGTTCGGTGTTCTGTGTTCGGAGCTCGGTGTTCGGTTTATCGTCCATCATCCTTCGTCACTCGTCCATCTGTCCCGCTGCCCCGACTTGCGTCGCCAGACGCAGGGGCAGGCTGATTCTTTATTTGCACTCTGGCACCCGGAACGAGCCTGAGCTGGCCGTCCGTAACAACCACCTCGCCGACCTGAACACCCTCAACCATAGTCTCGTTGTTCAAGCTTCTTTTTACAGTTACAGGTCTGGCCTCAACTGTCTGGTCCGGTTTGACCACATAGATGAACTGGTTGTTCTGGCCGGTTTGAATAGACTGCGATGGAACTACGATAGAGTTTGGCTCACGATTCAGCGTTAGAACCACATCAACATATTGTCCGGGCCAAAGGCTCTGGTCTTTATTAGAAAATGTGGCACGCAGATGAATTGTCCGATTATCGGCATCTACCGCGTTATCAACCAAAGTGAGAGAGCCATGTATAGGCTCTTCGTCCTCATGCGGTCGTTTGACTTTTACATCCAGCTCGTTGACTGACATGTATTTTTGTATCGCCGGCAGATACTGCTCCGGGACCCAAAAGCTCACGTAAATAGGCTCTATCCGCATTATGCTGACCACCGAGGTATCGTTGGCCTTCACTAAATTGCCCTGGTGGACGTGCAGACTTCCGGTACGGCCATCAATGGGCGAACGTATCGAACAGTAATCAAGCTGTAGCATCGCATTTTCGATGGCCGCCTTGTCGGCGCCGACCGCGGCCCGCATTGTCTCGACTGTAGTTTCGCTCTTGTCGTATTCATCCTGTGAAGTAAAACCCTTGTGGAACAATTCTGTCTGGCGAGCAGCCTCTTTTTCGGCGTTTTCCAGCTGGGCCTGGTCTTTCTGAAGATTTGCCTGTGCCATCTTTAGTGCAGCCTGCTCCTGGCGGGGGTCAATCGACAAAAGCAAGTCTCCTTTTTTAACCATCTGACCCTCGATAAAGTGTACACCAGTCAGAACTCCTGTGACCTGAGACCTCAGCTCAACATTGGCATAAGCCTCAGCTGTTCCGAAGCTAGTAATCTCGACAAGAGTCGTCTTCTGTTCGACGGTCGCCACCGTAACAGGTACTCCGCTATCCGCCCTCGGCGGAGATTTAGAATTTTGTCCGGCATTTTGCCGCATCGATTTTTCATTGGCCGGTCGCTTTGAACATGCCCCCACCAAAAGTAAGCTGAGTACCACAGCCACCACAAGCGGAATTTTCGATTTTTCAGTGGTCTTCTGCTTTTGGGGTGTGGCCATAAAAAAATCAACAGTTCTATTCATACCTGCACATCTCCACAAACGCCCTAAAATAGTATTAAAGCCCTGCATGATAATAGATTATCTGATAAACAACAAGGTAATTCTAAAACATGTTCGTTGTTGGGTGCACCTGCTGTTTGTAGGTAGATTTTTCAGGCCGCAAGGGGCTTTGAAAAC